>JAJXTM010000103.1 GCA_021783875.1 Bacteroidota bacterium | reverse complement strand
ATCTTTTTTGAAATCAAAACTAAATACTGCAGATCTGTCGCTTAGATCGGTTTTTCTGTTTTTAAATGTTATCAGTATTGCTTCTTTTAGTTTTTTAGATTCGAATTGCTGTCTTTCTGCAAAATGCAGTATGTCAAAGAAATCTTTCATTCTGCTGGTTGAGAAGCCGCGGGAAACTATTGCTTCAAACTTTTCTGCAATTGCAGATTCAATTGAGTATGCTAATAATTTGGGTGATGGAAGATCAAGAATAACCGGGTAATCAATTTTAATTGGTCCGGCATAAACCGGATCGCCAAAGCCGATATCAATTTGTATTCTATCCCTGCTTTTTTCAAGGAATGCATTAAATTTAATTCTTATTCCGTGATACTCCTGCCCTTCTACTATTTCTTCTGCTTCAATACTTTCCGAATCGAAGGTAAGTCCGTCATCATATTTAATTCCCAAAATCTCTTTGAATATATCTTTCAAAACATCTTCATCATTCTCAACGGAAGTTCCTAAAAAATCAATATCCTTTGTCGGTCTGTGTTTGCTTATATCGAAAGCTAAAAACAGCAGCGCTCCTTTGAGGATAAACTTTTTTGCATAAGCTGACTTCGATAATCTATATAAGAATCTTTCCTGAACATATAATCTAAACACGCCTTGAAAATCTATTCCATTATCCTTTGCGTAATTAAATAGCCGTGCTTTAACGGAAGCAGCAAGATTTTTTATTTCACTTTCCTTTGCCATTAAAGCATACCTTTTAGATATGGTTCCATTTTTTTATAAATGCCTGTTTGTCTTGCAAGCTCAATCAGCTTCGGAACAGATTTCCTTTTATCTTTTACATAAGATTTAAGCGACTCAAGCACAATATCCTCACCTACTTTGTTAATGTATCTGAAAAGGTCAGCTATCGTTTTTTCTTTATTATAAACTTTTATTTTTCCGCTGTTGGTATTAATTTCTTCTATGCCGGGTTTATACATTTTGGCAGAAAAATAAAAAAGATTTACCGGGGGATACTCAAGATTAAACCTCGGAGTATTCATCGGAACGGCAGTATATACTTCAAACGGATTAAATGTTGTAAGCTCATGGTATGATGCTGCGGAAAGCAGACATATTACTGCGTTCTTATTCACATTACAAACAGTTGCGAAGCTTTCATTTTCATCGAATGAGTAATCAATTAGTTTGTATAGTCCCGGTTTTAGCTTTTCAATTCTTCCACTATCGACTACAGCAGCAATGTCCCGTGTTTGAATTCCTGACTCCCGCAGCTCTTTCATCCTGGCAAATCCTTTATTTTTTTCGAATATATCAATAAGTTTTTTCATAATTATTTCTATTTTTAATAGAACATCAGGCTTTATATTTGAATCATTCTGTAGGTAAATATACAAAATTTACCTTCATTTTGATTCATTGATGAAATAAAATAATTTAATGCTTGTATATTGTAAAACTATAAACCGGCAGCAAACGGAAAATGGTGCCGAAAAATAGAATTGGAATATTAAGAATAATAATAATTTACTAACAGATTGGCACAGGTCTATTTCATATTTGTATTGTTTTGTCTTTGTAATCTTTAAAATACTCTTTGATTTTATTTTTTAATGCTTAAGTTGGAAAGTCTCCGGTTAATCACATCATTAACTTTATATTACATGGGATATTAACCATCCCTAGAGCTGCAAAAGTTTCGATATAAAGACTAAGCAAATGCCGTCTTTAGCTGTTTATATAACCTCCGGTTAAGGATTGTCTAAAATTTCAGAAGAAAGGAGATTCCACTAAGAAATAATCCGCCCAATAATTATACACTTAATCCGGAAAGCCATTCTCCGGCTTTTAATATATTTATATTGTTAACCGTTTCGTTTTGCAAAAGATTATGAACCAGTTGAATTGATTCAACATCTTTAAATCTTTCGGAAAAATATTTTAATGATTGGGAAATTTTGTTGTCACTAAGCTTTATTTCAATAAATTGAATTGGCTTGCCCTCTCTTGTAATTACAAAATCCACTTCTTTTTTTTCTTTGGTTTTTAAATAGAACAAACCTACATCTTCATCTTTTGCATCTTGCTGAAACTGTATATACTTTAGAAGGCAAACAGCAAGTAGAACTTGAATGGTTAAAAAAAAGATGAGTCAATCAGTTAAACTGCAATGTTTATTAGCAGTAAATTCTTTTTAAATTTCATTTATTATCTCTCTAAAATTTCGAGAGATAATATAAAATTATAAAGTATATAGAGTATTACAATACTCATATTTAAATCTTTTTGTCCTTATAATTCCGAGATGATCCTTCCAATAATAGTATCTCCACTGCACCTAAAATATTGTGTGTTAAGTTAGAACTAAACAGCACTAAGCAAACTACCTCAGTAATTTCCCTCTGAACCGTTAAAATAAAAATCATTACTGCTTCCTATATAAAATAATCATTACATAGGTTTACCATCCTTTATAATAAAAATATGGTGGCTCTTTTGTAATTGAAATTTCCATCTTGCCGCTATTCCATATTACTTCTGTAAGTCTATTATAGTTGTTGATCTTAATTTCTTTATTTTTTAATACCGTATTATTCCAGCCTCTTCTTGCTATATAAAGCGTATCCTCATTTTGAAAGATTCTTGAAGTAATATTAAAATAATAATTTTTCCATGAATCATTATAGGCTGAATCTGTGCCAAATGAACCTATAAGGCTTAGTTTATCGTTAGATAAATCAAATAATAATAATTTTGTTTCATCAATATTTATATGCCCAATTCCACTCCCTTCATAATACTCCAGACAGACAAATTTCTCCCCATTTTTAGTTTTCCAAAAAAATAAGTCTTTAGGCTTCGCACCAGAATTACTATAAGTATCAAGTGATAAAGAATCGTGTATATCTCTATTGATAATATAAAATATAGAATAAAATTTATCGGTATTTCGCAATCTAATATCATCTCGCGTTACAGAGATTATTGTGTCTCCAGTTAGAATTTGACTTGATACATAAGGAAATATCTCACTGCATACCGATTTTGTCTGTGCTTTACAATTTGTAAACTGAATTAGTGAGAAAATAATAAATAAATATTTTAATATTTTATTTTTCATATTATATAATTCCTTTAATAAGGTTGAATATCATGCCAGAAAATAAAATGTCCTTCGAAAAAAGCGTAGATAATCTAATTGTCCGGTATAATGTTCGACTGCACCTAAGTTTGTTCTTTCAACTTTTTCAGTTTAATTTTATTTTAATTACCACCCTCTTATAAAGTAGGAAAATTTTGATGATATTTTACTAATTAAATTATTTCGTATCCAATATACATACGTTACTAAATCGATTTTATGCACTTTTATTAGTTTTTTGTTAAAATCTCTCATTCTCCAACCTTCTCGAAATATGTGCAAAGTATCGCCCACACAATCAATATGTGAGTTTATCTCAACAACTTCTTGCTCCCTAGCATTATAAAACACCGAATCAGTTCCGAAATGTCCTATAATTCTTAGCCTATTTTTCGAAAAAGCAATAATAAATAATTCAGTCTGAGTAATAGTAATTGTTCCAACTCCACTACCTTCATTATATTCCAAGCAGGCAAAATTTTCTCCATCATTTGTATGCCAAACAAATAAACTTTTAGGATGTGCACCAGTACTGCTTATACTATCTTGAGACAAAGACAATGAATCAATAATTTTATTCCCATAAAACAAGAAAACTGAAAAGAATTTACTTGAATCGTTAAGCCTCAAATTATCCCTAGTAATACAAATCGAAGTATCTCCGATAGAAATTTGATTTGCTAAATATGGAAAAATTTTATCCCTATCTGATGAACATTGCGCATTAGCATAATTACATGCTAGGGTAATGTTAATATACCCGAATATCAAATAATAAATTAAAGACCTCATTTGTAATCCTTTTCAATAAGGTGGCAAGTTATTATAAAAAATAAAATTGCCTTCGTTAAAAGGCGATGGCAACTCGATTTCTTTTGTTCTATCTCCCCACCATGGTCTGTCTGTTGGAGAGCTAGGTGAATAGAAGTGCGTTATATTATTTCCAATTGGACTTATGCCATAACCATTTATAATTAATGCAGACATTGCTGAATTATAACTCTGGATTAAAGATAATTTTAACTTTGTAGAAACATTTTCTAAGCTTAAATTTTTCCACTTCTCTATGAAACTGGATTGCTTTGGCTTAAATACCTCATGCTTAATAGAAGTTCCCTTTATATTACTTCTATTAATAAATGTGAAAGCAATCGCCATTTGAACTGCTTCCTTTTCTCCTCTTGCCTCATTAAACACAAGATCAGACAAAGCAACTAAATCGGAATTATTTTCCAAGTTAATTAATTGGATTATCCATTACATAATTATAACTACTCCATCCTGGATATTTATCCCTCATCGGATCAACGCTTAACCACCTTCCTGATGAGCTTTCATAATTCCTTACTCCAAAATAATTTAAACTATTATAATTTTGAGATTGAAAAAGCCATAATTATTATGCCAATAAAAACAAATCCTACACCCAGAATAATTTTCTTATTCCTTGATTGCTCAAAACTAAAATATTGACTATTGTCTTTATCTTTTGGAATTCTTGAAAGTTTGTCTCGCAAAATGATATTAACTACTCCAAAAATAAAAAACCCTAGTCCAATTAAAAGATTTCTTAAATTATTATTCATTATTTTTCTGATATGTTGATATTGGATTGACTAATTCCTTTAATTGTCTCAATGTTTTTATGGTTTTTTTATCTCTTTGTTGTTGTGCTTCTTCATCTTTTCCTTTTGTATTATTTTTGTTATCGTCTTTTAATTCATCAAAAATAAATTGAATTGCGGAAGCACTAACAGAGATTAGTTTTATCTGAGATCCACCTATAGCTGTAGTCGTTCCACTTATGAGACTTTTCGTAGTTATTCCTTTATTATCTTTTATATCTTTTTCCGTATTAAGTTCTGACGACAAAATAGAAGCTCCGATACTTAATCCTGGTAGAGGAAGAGCTGTAGCCAAGGAAACTTTATCTAAAATAGACGGCAGTTTATTATATTTAAAGTCGTTGATAATATTTCCGCCTGTATTCCATAAAGAATTATACTCGCCCTGAACATACTGTGTTACAAAAATAGATGAGTCATCTCCATCACCCGGTTCAGTTCCTGTTGAATCTACTAAATTAATTGGATTATCCATAACATAATTATAACCACTCCATCCCGTATACTTATCCATCAACGGATCTGCCTCAAGCCATTGCCCATGGAACGAATCATAATACCTTCTGCTGAGATAGTCATAACCGGGCTCTATGAGCCCTTTGAGAGTTTCAACTGAATGGCTCGTACTTTTTTTTTAACCAGTCCACCCCAATATGGAGTTTGCCGATCTGCCGGTACAACTGCTCTACCAACTCCCATCGGTTTTCGGCCCACGGGGGTTATCAAAAACAGAAGGGAGCATTGCAAGCAACTGTTTTTTCCATTGGCCGATTTGATTCAGGTGGACTTTATATTCTCTTGCAATATCATTTATGCTTGTAAACTCCTTAATTGCTGCTAAAGCAATTTTTGCTTTGAGTTCGCTGCTGTAGCTTTTTCTTCTTGTGGACATACTAGCCTCCTTTTTGGCTTATATAAATTTAAGTGTTTTCCACCTTAAATTTTTGTCCAGTTTTTGGGGTTCACTATAAACTTAGGCAAATACATTAATTAATTGAACCAGTTTTTAACTAATAATCGAGGCTTAAATTCTTTATTATATTCAAAAATTATATAATGTCTACTACCCTTTTCTGCTTGGAAGGAACCATTGATTAAGCTCATAACACTAATAATTGAACGATATTTTTTACCATCAACCCAATTTTGAATTTTTAGAAAATCAAGTTTACCATCCTTATTAAAATCGCCAAAACATTGTTCTCCTCCAAACATTGACCATAACGAATAATATTTTATTGATGATGTTTTAGTAATATCAAAAAGATTGCAAATAACTTTACTAGATGTAAGTCCGCTTCCATCATTTATACTAGTTATCAAAATATATTTTTTCTTATTAAAAATAGCATAATATACATCCATATAAGTGGGATCTAATTGGCATGCAATATTATGTTCAAACTTTCTTTTAATATTAAATCTATTACCTAAAATATTAAAGTAACCACAATTGTTATTAGCACTATCTTTAAGCATAGGGAAAAAATATTTAATTTTATAGTTTTTATTTTTAAAATAATACTCATATAATGATTTTGTACTGTCACCATCCCATGTAAAATATCCGTCAATTTTTTTGAACATGTTTTGGCTTCCAACAAATTGAATCCAATCTTGTTTTTGTTGTGCGTTACATGAAATTGCATAAATGAAAATTAATAAAAAGAATTTATTCTTTACCATTTTCGACCTCCTTTTTTTATCCATTCAAGAGATATTTTCTCAAAAACAGTTAATCCATATGCTGCCGTAGTTTCTCTACTATACATACATCCATTTCTTAAGGGCTGAAATGGATGGCTGCCAATATTAAATATATCGTGGGAAGGATCCGAAATAAGTAATCCAACTCTATGGCTATTTGTTTTTAAATCAGGACCATCCCAACCAGTAGCTTCATTTGAGTAATCTATTCCTCCTGTCATTGCATTTAAGGCAGCGGCTAAAGATAGTTTCATTTGGGGATTCGAATTCAAATCATTTCCAGAAGCGTTTTGAAAAAGTTCATATCTTATGTTTCCATCATGAGTAGCATCTGAAATATCTAATAAAACACTTATTAGTGATACATTTCCTTTTTCTAGCGTGAAAATTATTAATTCCGGCTGAAGCAATTCCATATTTTTCGCCCACAGAATTTTGTGTAACGCTTGATTCTGAAAATGCAACCGCTGCCAACATCATTAATTCGCTATTAGTGTAATTGAGTTCAGAAGCATTGTCAGCTGATGTGACAAGACCATATTCATTTTTTTTAACCCCAGAAGCGATATATGCCTTATCATCATTTTGACTATCAGAGCCTAAATAAGTTCCATCTTGTTTATAATAATCTCCAATTTCCATTCCATCCGGATCAACATTTCTTTCCGGATTATCTTCAACATAATTATAACTACTCCAACCAGGATATTTATCTGCCATCGGGTCAACACTTAGCCACCTTCCTGATGTACTTTCATAATACCTCGCACCAAAATAATCCAACCCGGTACTTGCATCACGTTCTTTCCCGCTAAACTTATACCTCTGATCTGCGCTCGAAGTATAGCTCCTGCCGGTCATCTGCATACCATAAGGATAGTAATCTTCCCATCCCACAGGATTACCACTTACATCTACCGTCATCCTAATACTACCCAAATGATCTTTCAGATAATAATACCTTCCCGATACTGAGCCGTTTGTTACTTCTACTTGTCCAATATTATCTCAAGTCTGCGTCACCGTTGCAAGGCTAAAATAAACATTATTACTTACTGTTTCGAAAACCAAAGTCTTTTCATATTTATTGAAATGCCGCGGGATTAGAACTAATTTTATAAAATTTTAAATAATTTAATCTTAAACATTTTACATCTTTAGATTCTGCACATATTTTAATTCTTAATGAAAAGTCTTTGGCAGGATTACATGTAATTACTTTTTCTTTATAATTATAATAATTCCAGTTATTATAATCCGCTTCATCACCATATGTAATTTCTCCACCTTTTGCTTCTTTTATTTCTAAAACTCTTAAATAAAGAGAATTATTTCGAATCTTATATTTACCACTAAGGCTTATTAAACGGGACAAATAATTGTAAGAACTAACATCAAAACGAAATTTCCCATTTGAATAAAATCTATAAACATTCTTTAGCCCAGAAGAGACTAACGAATCGTTCTCTTGCCACACACCTATAATATTTTTTTCAATTTCGATATTTTGAGCTAAAGGATTTTTAAAAGGTAACAACATAAAAATCAATAGTATAATACTTTTATTAGACATTTTTTACCTCACTCTTTACTTTAATTCTTTGGTAGCGTTAATATAAAGAATAAGACTTTTGCTTTTTCTGAATAAACGCCTGTATCATTCTTATTATCTCTAAACAGTTTCATAAAACCGTTTTGTGCTCCAATATTAGCAGATTCTCCTTTAGATCTATTATCGCCTACAGAAAAAGTTCCTACATGTCCATGTCTCTTACCAAGACTAGAGTATATTGATAAACCACCTTCTAGAGCATTAGATAGTGCAGCGTTATAATCTACTTGTAGATAACGATCAGAGGATAATAAAGAATTCTGCATGCTGTTTGCCATACCAGTTATTAAGGAACTGCTTATCCCTGCTGACTGTAATGATTCCATAATATTCTGTGTTGCAAAATTGCAAAATGTAGCCCCATTCGGAACAAGAGCTGGGTTACCCATATTTAAATTTTGTGCTTCTTGGATTACTGTTTCAACATTTATATTATTTTTACCTTTTGTTCTAGTAATATCCATTCCTTGATATTCATAATGCAAATTAGTTCCACTTCCTGTTGCTGCAAAAACTGCATTTGAGCCATCGTTTATGTTTCTTTCTTTTTTGTTGT
>JAJXTM010000102.1 GCA_021783875.1 Bacteroidota bacterium | reverse complement strand
GGGAAAATAGCTCTGAAGGATTCACTCAATCCGGGTTTTCTTTTGAAGGTTATAATGTTTATCAATTATCTTCAAATCTTCCGTCTAAGGACAATGGAAAACTTATTGCCACATTTGATAAAGTTGATGGAATAAAATCCATATTCGGAGAAGCTCTAAACCCTGCAACAGATAATTTGTATTTCCCTCAACAGCAATTTGGCACTGATAACGGGCTTCAGTACAGTTTTACTGCATCAAAAGACTATATCAATAATGCTCCATTCATAAAAGGAAAGAAATATTATTATGCAGTAACAAGCTATGCATATAATCCCGGGATCAGCGCAAATCCGAACAATACGGAAAGTAATTTCCAGATTCAGAATATAGCATATAATTATAATCTACCCGGGCCGAACTATGGGGATTATATAAAGGTTACACATTCTTCCGGTCAGTCTACAGGAATTATTTCCGTGCTTATAACTGATCCTTCAAAACTGACGGGACACAATTATTCAGTTCTCTTTGATACATTACAAGGAGGCTCTATAGTTTGGAGTTTGGAAGATGTAAGCACAAATACGATTCTGCTTTCAAAACAATTGCTTCAGACAACGCCGACAGCAGACATAGACGGTTTTTTGATTACAATTATGAATCCACAGAACGGAATGAAGGATTGGTCGATCCCGCAAGGAACCAGAAGATTTACTTGGGCAGGTAATGCCGGAGTTTTTGGATTTGAAGGCTTTAACGGAGCAATTGGTTGGAGTTCTCCTGATTATTTATTTAATGGTGACCCGCAAACAGTTCCTGCCGGAGATGTTCATAATACTTTGTTGACTTTAGCTCAGGTTGCCGATACAACTAGCTTTAATCCTAATTTCCCTGCTGCAAGTGATGTCAATTTGTCTTTCGGCTATCGTTATTTGAGAGGCGCTTCGAAGGCGGTTGCTGACCCAAGGTTTGCTTCTCATATAATCAACACTAGCGGAGGTACATATGCTTTCCAGGATTTTGCTCAAACAGTTCCTTTATCTGCCTGGAATGTTGACGACCCTGCCCATCCTCAAAGGCTAGTCGTCGGCTATTTAGAAAATAATGCAGTCAATGGTTTAGTTGACGGTAAATATTGGCCTCCTGATTATTCGCAGTATGATAATACAGCACCCACTGGTCCTAGAGAATGGTTATGGGTATTTAATGCTCCTTATAGCACGACTGTAAATGCGGCATATGCTGAAGATGCTTTGTCTTCAACTAATCCGATTCCGGTTATGTGGTTCTGTACAGTAGCTAGAAGTGGTCCAGTTCCGTTCTCTCCTGATGCTACAGGTGAAGATCAATTCTTAATTATTGCAAATCACGGAATTGGTATTAATGATGTGTTTACATTTAACTCTTCAATTCTTACCGGAATTAAATTGAATAAAATTATCAGCACTTATACATTAAATCAAAACTATCCTAACCCATTTAATCCCACTACAACTATCAGTTATCAATTACCGGTTACTAGTAAAGTTGTATTGAAAATTTATGATATACTTGGAAAGGACGTCGTAACTCTTGTAAACGGAGACCAAATTTCCGGGAGTTATCATGTTCAGTTTGACGGGAGCAAGTTAGCAAGCGGAGTTTATTTTTATAGAATTCAAGCAGGAAATTTCGTTCAAACTAAGAAATTAATTCTATTGAAGTAGAAAACATTTTTGGAAGAAGCTAATCATATACCTAAAAAAATAAGCCCAAAATAAAGAATTATTTATATCTTTATTTATTACCCGAAATGATTTTTCTATTTATGGGTAAGAAATACCAAGATACAAAAGTAAGGACTAAAAGTAATGTTGAGGGAATAATTGAATATATGGAATCACCCGACGCAATATGCGAATATGCAGCTCCCGACATGGCAAAGAAAAAGCCCGCATAAGCCCATTCTTTAAGCAAAGGATATTTAGGAATTAACACTGCTAAAACACCTAAAATTTTCCATATACCGAGCAATGTTAGCAAATAAACAGGATAACCTAAATGATTAATCATATCAGCCCCCCCTTGGCCTGCTTTCGCTTTCAATAATTGCCCGCCTCCGGTTGATATCATTCCTAACGCAAGCCAGCTAGTTGAAATCCAATAGATATATTTACTTAAACGACCGGCTGGCGGATTTCTTTTTGACAACATTGTTTTACCTCAGTTAATTAATTATTTTAAGTATTTATTCATGTGTCCTATAATTTTTAAGTTAACTAAAATAATTGTTAATTTATTATGAACAAAATTATTTAACCGCATTTTATTTATATAAAATTGAAACTACAGTTTATTAATGCAGGCGACTTACTTGTGAGAATTATCTCTTGACTTTTAATTACATTATTAGCTTGACAAATAAATACTTGACCCCAAAGCATTTTGGGTTTATTTTTAAGCGGAGATTAAAAAATGAATGCTAAGATATTTGTCGTATTAATTATATTATTTGCAATAATTTCTACGGCTATTACATTTTATAATACCATAGTTACTAAAAAATGGCGTAATAAAGTTCCGAACGAAGAAGAGTATTGGAAATGGGGATTTATTTATTATAATCCGACTGACTCAAGAATTTTTCTTCCGAAAAGAACCGGTTTGGGCTATACCCTCAATTTTGCAAAACCTATTTCAATAATTATTATTTTGTCTCTAGTAATATTTATTGCTCTTACTACAATTTCAAAAAAATGAAAAAGAAGGTTCGGAAAATTGGTATTATTATTCTTTGATGCTGGAAAGTGCTACCCTCTTAATCATAATTAATAAGCAAGGAGGACTCTAAATGAAAGCTATAGGCACATATGCAGTAAAGAAGTGGGAAGAAAAATTGTATGATCAAATCTCTTCTGAAATGAAAATGACGAAAGCAACGGTTGAATACTCGATGAGCGGACAGATTGAAGGTAGTGCACATGTAGAATATTTGATGTTCTATAAATATTTCGACGAGCATGATCAACATAAATCATCTGCTATGTATATTGGATTAATAAGATTTACCGGTAAAATACAAGGCAAAGAAGGAAATTTTGTATTTGAAGATCATGGAACATTTGAGAATGGTGCAGCAAGTTCAACTCTGCAAATAATTGCAGGTTCAGGTATGGGAGAACTAAAAGGCATACAAGGCACAGGCAGATATAGCGCTAATCAAGATGGCGCTCATATTGAATTGGATTATAATTTATAACTTAAGTTTTTATTACTTAACAAGCTTTCGCAAACTACCGTGTTTCAGTGAGGCATTGTAAAAGTGTTTTCGGGATTTTAGTAAAAAGATAAAATTTTTTAATGAAAACTAAACTAATAAAAGAATACTTTAAAAAAGTAAAAAATGCTAACAAGGAGCTTCCTAAAAAAGAGGCGTTTAAAGATCTGCTTAACAGATTGTACTCCGGCGATAAGCAAATTGAAAAAATAATAGACCAAATTACTCTCGGCGCGGAAAGCTCTGTGCTTAATATCCCACGCAAAGATAAAATGCATAGAGGCAGTGCAGACACCCTATACAATAAAATTATAATTGAGTTTGAAAATGATCTTAAAACTACTCTTAAACATGCAAAAGAACAACTTGCCGGTTATTTACTTGGGCAGTTTAATTCCGGCGAAGGTTATAATTTTATTCTTATTGCTTCTGATTGCATTAATTGGAAAGTTTATTCGCCCGATATTTCCTGCATCGACAGGCTGCATGAGCTAAAGGAAGATGAACTTATTCTTAACGAAATTAAAAGTGCTTCATTTATTCTCAATGAACACAATGCGGAAGAATTTTATTACTGGATTGACCGCTTTCTTTTTAAGGAAGAAAAATTAAGGGCAACTCTTAAAAGGATTGAAGAGGCTTTCGGCTATCAGAGCAATGTATTTATTGAATCCTTTCGCGAGCTTTCAAATCATTTTCATAGTATGAAGAAGTTTGGGGAAGTGCAGGTTTCTTTTGAACAATGGAGTAAGTTTTTAAGTATCGCATACGGTTCATTTGACGGCAGCGAGAGTAATTTCCTTATACACACTTACCTAAGCGTTTTTGCGAAGATGCTTGCTTATGCTGTTGTATCTAACGATGATTATATTGACGATGAAGAAATGAAAGGAATTATCGACGGCAGTATCTTTTTCAGATATAATTTACGCAATTTTGTTGATGATGACTTCTTTCACTGGGTAAAAAACAAGCGCAATTTTAATGCATTGAAGAAAGTATTCCGGCTGATTGCTCAGGAAATATCTACTTTCGATTTTCATGAAATAGATGAGGATATTCTTAAAGGAGTTTATCAGGAATTAATTGACCTCGATACGCGCCATGCTTTAGGCGAGTATTATACTCCCGATTGGCTTTGCCAAAGGATTGTCAAAGAATTTGAATTTATAGAAGGTAATAGAGTTCTAGATCCTGCCTGCGGAAGCGGTTCATTCTTAATTGCTGCAATTCATCGTTTTAGGGAGCTTAATCTTAAAATTACTGTCGAAGAATTAAACGGAAGTATATACGGGATTGATATTCATCCTCTTTCAGTTCAGATAGCGAAGACGAATGTTCTTTTAGCTTTGGGTAAAGAAATTGTTAACGCCAGAACTCCGATTCATATTAATGTTTATCTTGCAAATACATTGCTGGCTCCGGACGGAGTAGAAGACCTTTTCGGTAAAAAGTTTAAGATGAATATTGATAAAGAAACGCTTGAGCTTAGCTCTCAAATACTTGAAGATGTTAAAATATTTGATGAGGCACTTGAGGCATGTGAAGCACTCGCCGAACAGACTTATAACAGGAATAAGGCATCGGAAGAAACTTTTGAAAACACTTTAAAAAAACAAATTTCCGGAGGCGGGTTTAATAAACAGGTCATCGAAAGCTTTTATAAAATATATATTAGTTTAAGATCTGTAAAGGAAAAGGGTAGAGATAGTATATGGAAGTTTATAATTGGCAATTTATATATGCCTTACTTTTTATCTAATAAATTTGATTATGTAATTGGAAACCCGCCATGGTTTACTTACAGTTCAATAAAGAATGAAGAATATCAGAATACACTAAACGAGCTTGCTGACAAACATGATGTTAAGCCGGAAAGGGTAGCAAATTTTCCGCATCTTGAAATTGCTGCAATATTCCTATCTTATTGCAGCAGTTATTTCCTAAAAGAAAATGGGAAAATTACATTTGTACTGCCACGAAGCTTTATTAGTGCAGACCATCATGATAATACAAGAAGCGGCAAAGCAAAAGGATTTAGGATTGAACATGTTTGGGATCTAAATGATGTTTCTCCTGTATTCCGCGTGCCAAGTTCTGTGCTATTCGCTAAAAAGGAAAAAGACAGCGTGAAAAGAAGTCTTCCTTCCGGTGGAATAAGCGGAATATCATTCAGGGGCATTTTACCGGCTCATAACTGCAATTTAAATACTGTCAAAGATTTAATAACGGAAACAAATGCAAAATGGTATTACGGAAAGCAGGGAAGCTCTTCTGCATTTTCTACACACAAATACAAAACACAGGAAAAAGTCAATCCTTACAAAAACAAATTTAAGCAAGGAGCAACAATCGTTCCCCGCACATTTTATTTTATTGAACTTACTCAGGAAAAACCTGAAGATTTTGATGAAAGGATATTAAATATAAAAACCTCGGAAATAATTAAACTTGATGCAAAAGCTCCCTGGAAATCTTTGAAAATAAGCGGAAGAATCGAAAGCAAGTTTTTATTTAGAACAGCTTTATCGAAAAGCATTTTGCCGTTTGCTTTGTTCAAACCAGATTTAGTTGTACTTCCAATTACAATAAAACTTAATGATGATAATGAAAAAGAAATAAAACTCCATTCGGCTAATGATTTATTGAGTGAAGGATATTTACATGCTTCACGATGGTTTATAAATGCCGAAAATTATTGGAATATTTATAGAACCGAAAACAATGAAAAAATTACTTTGGAACATTACCTGAACTGGCAAAATAAATTAACAGACCAAAAATTGAATATACCTAATATAGTCTTATACAATGGAAGAGGTTCAGATGCTTCTGCAACAATCGTAAGAAGGGACAAATTGGATCTTGAAATTCTAATTGACCATGCTCTTTATTTAGTCGGGTTTTATAATATTGATGAAGCATATTATTTAACAGCTATTTTGAATTCATCTATACCTAATGAGATAATGAAAGATTTTCAATCATCCGGTTTGTTTGGTGCAAGAAATATTCACAGAAAGATTCTTGATATTTTTTACCCTAAGTTTGATGAAAAGGATGAAGCACATTTGCGCTTAGCTGAGTTAAGCAAAAAAGCGCATGAAAAGGCAGCGCAATACTTAAAAGACAATATCCCTCAAAAAGAATTAACGGCAACCCGTTTAGGGAAAATACGTGTGGATATAAAAAAGCATCTTGTAAATGAGATGACTGAAATTGATAAGTTGGTTAAGAAAATAATTAGTTAAAAGGAATACTTAATTATTTATAATGTTTAACGTGGCTTTCTGTCTGAAAATAAAATATAGCGGGAGTAAAATGTTAAAAGAAAAATGGCATTTAATTTTATTGTTTATCACAATAACATTTACAATAATAGCATGCGATACAACTGAACCCAAATTAACCACATATCACAATAAAATTCTTTATACTTCTTTATCAAACACTAAGCCTCAACTTTATATGATGAACACTGACGGGTCAGGGGTTCAACAAATTACTAACGATCAATACTGGCATTCAGAAGGTCGTTGGTCTCCTAATGCGGACAAGATCGTATGTAATACTTATGAGAATTCTTCAACAGCCGGTAACGAAATGGTGATAATGAATCCAGATGGAAGTAACAAAGTATTTCTCGGATACGGGAATCAAATGGCTTGGTCTCCGGATGGGAAGCAAATAGCATTTGTTTATTTTCCATCGGCAGAATGGGGCTCTATGTATCAATTTATTTATGTAATAAATGCAGATGGAACAAACCTTAAACAAATAACTTCTGACAGCCTAGAGGTAATAAACTCGCCATGCTGGTCTAAAGACGGAAGCAAAATTTATTTTGCTTCAAATAGATATGATGTAAGCAAAAACTATCCAGAAATCTATTATATGAATAATAATGGAGCAAATGTTACTAGAGTAACATTTACACAAAAAGGCTTTAGTGTTTCTCCTTCAATATCTCCTGCGGGAGACAAAATTGCTTTTTTGTCAACAATGAATAACGCCTCAGCAGCTTCCATATATATAAGTGATTTGAACGGTAATAACAAAATCTTAATTGCGACACCACCTAATAATGAAGTATACAACTTTCCCCGATGGTCACCCGATGGTCAGTCAATTTTGTTTGCTGCATTAACTGGAAGCGCAAAAATTTTTATATACAAAGTAAATATTGACGGAACAAATTTGATTAAGCTTGCGGATAATGCTACTAGTCCAGACTGGTCAAAATAAAGAATTTGCAACCTTTTCTCTATCAAATCAGTTTTGCAGGAAAATCAAATATACTGTATTTTATTTATTTAAATTTAAGGAAATAAGTCATGCAAAATACCGATATCAAATCTTTGTTTTCATTTTTATTGAAGTCGTCAATTATTGTTATGTTTTTAATTATTGAGGTTAATGCACAAACTGTTGATGAAATAATTGCAAAGAATTTAAAAGCCAGGGGTGGAATTGAAAAAATTAAAGCGATAAAAACCCAGCGAATAGTTGGAGATATATCTTTTGGATCCGGCAAGGCGAATCCTTTTATGGTTGAAATGAAAAGACCGGGCAAGATGAAAGATGAAATTATTATTAACGGGAAGAGAATCATTAGAACAACGAACGGTAAAACAGGATGGGTGTTAAATCCGTTTAGCGGCAGCGATACAGCCCGCCCAATGACAGCGGATGAACTTAAAAATACTGCAGGCAGCGCAGATATTGACGGACCTTTATTGGATTATAAAGCTAAAGGAAATAAAATTGAATTTGCAGGTAAAGATAAAATTAACGGCAAAGATGCTTTTAAACTTATTGTTACAATGAAAGACGGAGACGTGCGAGATGATTATATTGACTGCAAATCCTTCCTTGAGGTAAAATGGGTCGGAAATATTTCAACAAACGGCAAAGCAGTGAAAGTTGAAACATACTTCAGCAAATATAAAAAAATTGACGGGCTAATGTATGCATTCCTTCTGCAAACCGACACTCCCGGCACCACTTCAACGCAGAAAATTGAAATTAAAAAAGTGGATGTAAATTCTCAACTTGATGATCAATTGTTCGAGAAGTCCGGGCTATATGTTGTGGATTATAAAGATGCTAAATGATTTGAGAAATTTCAAAACCCTTTGAATACTTTTCTTAATTATGTTATTTATTAAATGCATCCTTAACCGGAAATACAACATCTGAATTATATCAATGAGCTTACTTGATAAAATAGGGAAATAGTCAGGACTCGAACTAGGTATTCATGGTTAGTGAATAGAAAATTGAGTGCAATTATTTGGATTCGTTCGGCAAATTCGATCACTTTTTAATATATTTAAATAATACAGAAAAAAAATTAAGACGGAGAATAAAATGGCTGAAAATAATAATAAAATTGAACAGCTTTCTATAAATACAA
>JAJXTM010000101.1 GCA_021783875.1 Bacteroidota bacterium | reverse complement strand
AAATATTGCATGGGAAAGGCACTGGCGTTCTTAAAAAAATTGTACATGAAATTCTTAAACGTCACGAAAATGTCAAATCATTTTATTTTGCTCCAATTGAATTCGGTGGGGAAGGAATTACAATAGCAGAGTTAAAATAATCTGAAGAATTAAAATAGGGTCTATTTTGTTTAAAAAAATTTTAATTGCTAACAGAGGTGAAATAGCTGTCCGCATTATAAGGGCATGCAGAGAATTAGGGATTATATCCGCTGCAATATATTCTGAGGCGGACAAAACCTCTCTTCACACCAGACTTGCTGACGAATCTTATCTTATCGGCGGACCTATTGCATCGGAATCTTATCTTAATGCTAATAAAATAATTTCTTTGGCAAAAGAAATAAATGCCGATGCAATTCATCCCGGATATGGTTTCTTTTCTGAAAATTACAATTTTATAAAATCTCTTGAAGACGAAGGAATCGAATTTATCGGACCATCATCTAATTCTGTGAGACTTATGGGAAGCAAAACTGCCGCAAGACAGCTTATGAAGCAGAATGGAGTTCCTATTGTCCCGGGCACGACGTCTCCCGTTGTTTCGGTTCAGGATGGAATTGTCTCAGCAGAGAAAATTGGATATCCGGTTTTATTGAAAGCTTCCGAAGGCGGCGGCGGTAAAGGAATGAGAAAAATTTATTCTTCTACTGAATTCGAAGATGCTTTTGAAGCAACCCAAAGAGAATCATTTAAAGCTTTCGGGAATTCTAATATTTATATTGAAAAATTTATTGAACATCCAAAACATATTGAGGTTCAGATTATCGCTGATAAATACGGTAATTATGCCCATCTTTTTGAAAGAGAGTGCTCAGTACAAAGAAGACATCAAAAAATAATTGAAGAAGCTGCATCCTCTTTTGTGGATGAATTAACAAGGGAAAAAATTACCGATGCAGCAATAAATGCTGCAAAAGCATGTAATTATTATAATGCAGGAACTATTGAAATGCTGATGGATAAAGAAAAAAACTTCTATTTCCTCGAAATGAACACTCGTTTACAGGTCGAACATCCTGTTACGGAATTAATATCAGGTATCGATTTAGTAAGAGAACAAATCTCGATTGCAGAAGGGAAAAAACTTTCTTTTTCACAGCATGATTTACAAAAACATGGTCATGCAATTGAATGCCGAATTTATGCGGAAGATCCGGAAAATATTTTTCTTCCCTCTACTGGTAAATTAAATGAATATACCCAACCAAGCGGTCCGGGAATTAGAGTTGACAGCGGTTTCGATTCAGGCTCAGAAATTTCTATTTATTATGACCCTCTTATTGCAAAACTGATTTGCTGGTCTGAAAATAGAGTAACTGCTATTTCTCGTATGAAACGGGC
Organism: Bacteroidota bacterium; assembly: GCA_021783875.1. GTDB lineage: Bacteria > Bacteroidota > Ignavibacteria > Ignavibacteriales > Ignavibacteriaceae > FEN-1297. Next base: position 7,296 of record JAJXTM010000101.1, on the reverse strand, counting down.
TTTATCAGAATTTCAAATCTCAGGAGTTTCGACCAATATATCTTTCTTATATAAAATTTTAGAAAACGATAAATTCCTTAATGGTTCTTATGATATTAACTTCATTGAATCCGAAATCGATTCTCTTTTATCTTCTCCCAAAAACATTGACAAAAATATGGAATATGCAGCTGCGGCTTTCACAGCTATATTAAAAGCTAATCACGCCAATAATACCGGACATATAAAATACAGTGCATCAGGAAATAATTGGTGTAATAAAAACTATGAATGAAATTATTACTTATGTAAACGGGAATAGAAAAGAAGTTACTATTGTTGACAACTCAAAAATATTTATTGACGGCAAAGAAAATACTTACGAATTAATTGCCCTTGATTCAAATTCTTTCTTATTTAATTTTAATAAAAAAATATATAAGATTTCTTCGGGAAGTAAAATTGGTAGTGAATTCTCAATTCTTGTCGATGGTATTTCTTTTACAGTGACTGCTAATACTCTCCTGGAAGAAAAAGCAAATGCCATTTTAGCTCAACATATTGTTAAAAAACATACAACGGATATAAAAGCTCCGATGCCGGGGATGATACTAAAAATAAAAAAAAAACCCGGAGATAGTATTGATCATGGCGAAACTTTAATTATTTTAGAGGCTATGAAAATGGAGAATGATTTAAGATCCCCCTCAACGGGAATAATTAAAGAAATATTTATCAATGAAGGCAGCAAAGTTGAAAAAGGTTCACTTTTATTATCAATCGAATGATTTTGGTTCTATTTAATTAATATTATAACAACAAACCAACCTAGGAGGTAATGTGAAAGTAAAACTAATTACTTTCGTAATATTTTTCGCCCTCAGTATTCATACAGCTCTTGCCGGCGGTTTTCAATTAAATGAGCAAAATGCAAGAGCAATGGCTATGGGCGGAGCATTTACGGCAATTTCTGACGACCCGTCAGCTGTTTATTTTAACGCTGCAGGTATGACTCAGCTTTCCGGTATAAATTTTATGTTAGGGACAACTTTAATCGCTCCAACCTTTTCTTTCCGCGGTGTTAGTCCCAATGTTACCGAGTACGACGCAGCTAAGCAAACTTTTTTTCCTACACATTTTTTTGCTACATATAGATATAACAATGACCTTGCCTTTGGTATTGGATTTGACAGCCCATTTGGACTCGCGTCTAAGTGGGACCCAAATTGGGTAGGCAAATATTTGGCAATTGAAACAAAACTGCAAGCTTTTGCTATTACTCCGGAAGTAGCATATAACCTTATGGATAATCTATCTGTTAGTGCAGGTCTGATTTATAGTTTTGCAACAGTTACTATTTCCCAAAAAACTCCGCAAACACCTTTTGCGGGAGATGCTTTTACAACCTTGACAGGAAAAAGTAATTCAGCTTGGGGCTTTGATCTAGGAGCTCTCTACAAACCTAGCCCCGATTTATCATTCGGAGTTTCATTCCATAGCCAGGTAAAATACAAATTTACCGGAACTGCTTCAACTTCAGGCGCGGCTCAGCTGGCGTCTCAACTTCCTAACGGAAGCGCTTCTGCAGATATAACAACACCGCTAAATCTTGCTTTTGGTGTCGGATATAAAGTTCTTTCTAATTTGTTATTGAGCTTTGATTTTCAATATGTCGGCTGGTCAAGCTATGATACTTTAAGCGTTAGCTTTGCATCACCAAAAGTTGTTGAATCTAGTCCTCGTCTTTATGATAATTCCTATATTATCCGTTTAGGAGGGGAATATGGTTTGACTAGTGATCTTAAAATAAGAGCAGGTATTTATTATGATAAAGATCCTGTAAAACCACAATACTTAAATCCATCATTACCAGATGCAGATCGTCTCGGTTTTAGCTGTGGTTTTGGATATAAGTTGTCAAATAATTTTAACATTGATGCGGCTTATCTTTATATCAGAGGCAGCCAATTAACAGTTAATAATTCTTTGGAAAATTATTTGCAGGGTGTTTCTCCGTTTAATGGTACATATAATACAGCCGCTAATTTAGTGTCGTTAACTTTATCATATGGTTTATAATAAAGAAAAGGATAAATGAAAATGAAAAAAATATTATATATAATTTTTACGGTATTTTTTACCGTGATTATTTTTACCGGCTGCCAGGATAGAACTTCACTAACCGCACCTAGCTCACCAAATCCTAAAAGCGGAAGTGCTGATTTTACTAGATATGTCTCCATTGGGAATAGCATTACTGCCGGATATCAATCAGGCGCACTTTTCCAAAGCGGACAAATTTATGCTTACGGCAACTTGATTGCTCAACAAACAGGGTCGCCAACTTTCGAAGAACCGCTTATTAGTGATCCTGGAATCGGCGGTCGTATGAAAGTAGCATCAATAAGCCCTTTTGCAATTTCAGTTGACCCTAGCTCGGGTACTCCGTTAAATCTTAGCTATCCGGCTCCTTATAATAATTTGGGTGTTCCGGGAGCTACTGTTTATGATGTATTAAATGCTACAAGTTCCAAAACATGCGCCTCTTATCTCTTTGGCGGATCTGCTAATATATTTTTTGATATTATTCTTCGCGGAGCCGGCTCGCAATTTGCACAAACGAAATTACTACATCCGACCTTTGTTACTATTTGGATAGGAGCTAATGATGTTTTGGGTTATGCAACAAGCGGCGGAGTTTCTCCTTCTTCTCCTACAGCTACTCCAACTTTTCAATTTTTGTATAATCAAATGGCTGATAGTATAGCTTCTTTAGGTGCTAAGGTTGTTGTGGCAAATGTTCCGGACGTTACTTCGATTCCGTTTTTCAACACAGTCGGTCCTATGATGGCTCTGGAAACTCCATGGTCAGCTCTCAAGGGTTTGGGAGTTGTAGGATTAGTTTATGAAAAGCATGGTGAATATGTAGGAACTGGCGTTGCTGATTCAACTGCTTTATTAACCGGACAAGTTTTGATAACTCTCACAGGAAGCAGCTATGCCGGCTTATTAGGAAAACCTACCGGGCAATTTTATCGTGATAATCACTATCCTGCATTACCTCCCGGAATTGACACAACTAAACCTTTCGGATTCCATCCGCAAAATCCATGGCCGGATGCTTTAATTCTTGATGCATCTGAAATTCAAACAGCTCAAGCTTCTACACAAGCCTTTAATGCAACTATTAGCACTTTAGCCTCAGCTCATGGGTGGGGATTAGTCGATATTTATTCCATTTTTAATCAAATGAGAGCAAATGATTTCCAGGGTGGCACAATGGTGAATGGAATAGATTTCTTTACAACTTATGTTTCTGGAGGTTTATTCACCTTAGATGGAGTGCACCCTACTGCACAAGCTCAGGGAATTATTGCTAATGCCTTTCTAAGTGTTATAAATCAAAAATTCGGATCAAATTACTCTATGATAAATGTTTCAACTTTGCCAAATAGTTTGATCCTTGCTAAAAAGAGTACTTTACTATCAAAATATCCGTATTTTGAAAATGGATCTTTTAAAAATTTGTTATTCTAAATATTATGAAAGGGATGGTTTAATTACCATCCCTTATATTTATATTGTTTAACATTATCATTTAATAATCTGATTTAAGATTGGGAAAATGTTATGAAGAGAAAATTTTACTACCTCGCTCCTATTTTAATATTTTTAATTTTATTCTTGGCTTCATGCTCTACAACTCAGCAAACACTTAAAAGCCAAACCGGGAACGAAGCTAATACTAAAGATTCTTTATATGTTTTTGATAAAGTCCCTGTTGATACTACAAAAACAGAAATTCAGCCGGCTGAAACTAATTCTGCTTCAATTCCTGCAGATATTTCTTTCCCATATTATCTTGTACAGATAGGTGCCTTTTCTTCACATGATAGAGCTAGTAACTTTGTTGATAAAACCCAATCACTTCTTACTCAAAATGTAAAAATCACTTTTGACCAATCAGTTAACCTTTATGTAGTTCGTCTTTCTAGGATTTATAAAACTCATGAGGAAGCAGAACATGCAAAGAACGACATTAACAGAGTACCTGCTTTTAAAGATGCTTGGGTTGTTACTATTGAAAAGAAAGTAAATTAATAATTCTAATTGGGAAAAATTAAAGAAAATTTTTAAGGTCACCGATATTCTTCGGTTTTGCAATAATTTTTTTATTGCTGTCAATTAAAAACATCGTGGGAGTTGCATATATATAGTAATCTAATGCAGTCTTACTGTCCCATCCGTTAAGATCAGAAATGTTTATCCATTTTAGATTATTCCTATTAATAAAATTAATCCAGTCACTTCTTTTAGTATCTAAACTTATTGCTAATACTTTTAATCCATGATTATGAAGTGTTGATAAATATTCCTTCAATTTAGGGATTAAAGCCATGCAATGCGGACACCAGCTTGCATAAAAAATAATCAATATTTTTTTTGATTCAATTTTATCCAAGTTGACAATTTTTCCGGAAGGATCTTGCATACTTATATCGGGTACAATTGCATCTATGTGAAGAATTTTGTCCTGATTAATCATTAATTGAATTGACTTTTCAGTTTTATTATCTAAACATAGGTCATCTTTTATTACATAATTGTCAATTATATATTTCAAATCATTTTCAAATCCAAATTTTCGAAAGCCATCAATTAAATATTCAACAATTTGCTTATAAACTTTATAGTTTACTTTTGCTTTGTTTAATATTGTGTCAATTGCTGATTTGAACTCGTTTTCAAGAATCCCTTTAGGCATTTGCGGATTTCGATAATAAGTTAAATACTCTATTGTTTTAACCGTGAATAAATCCGAAAATATTAATTCACCATCCTTAAAATTGACATTGTCTAATGAATGCGATTTTAAAAATTCCAGTTGTTGATTTGGCGGAAGGGCAGCATTGACTATTGGTAATTGATATGATTTAATATAACGGGCAATAAATGAGCCAGGTATTTTTTGTGATATAACATTTATAAAGTTTAAATAATTCTCCTGTACATGATGAAGTTCAGCTTTAGTCTTCTCATAATAATTATCATCTTTTGGATATTTAGCCAGTAAAAGTTGGAGAAGATCAGTTTTCGTTTTAAATGATCTGTTAAGTTTTGTAAAACTATAATATAACTGATTACTTAAAGAATTGATAACATGCAGACTGTCTAAGATATCGTCTGAATTTGTTGATATATAAATATTTTCACCGTCATAAATAAAGTCTATATGAATATTCTGATTGAAAACTGCTCGATAAAAGCCGGTATGAAATAAATTTTTCTTGAAGGTATATGTGAAGTAATTATTATTACCAGAAAAAATTGAATCTATTTTTTCATTATTTTCTCCTTTTAAAGAATAGAGTATTGCTTTGTGGGTTTGTGCTCCTTTTACTTCAATTACTAAATTTTGAGAATTAGCAAAACAAAAAATTGAAAATAAAAAATATGAATAAACTATTAATTTTTTATGCATCTAACACTAAAACCGCTTGTTTTATTAAAGTAACTGAAGGCTATACTTGCATCATAGTCAGTAAGGTATAGACCGAGAGCTGTAGAAGCATCATATTGAGTCGAGCCCCAGAAAGTTGTGTTATTTCCTAAGCTACTAAATATGCCCCCCGAACCATAACCTGCTAATAATGCAGAAAAACCGCTTATGTTCGTACCCGTACCGCTGCCGTTTCCTTGGCTAACATCTTTAAGAGAGTTACCGTTATTACGTATCGAAGCTCTTAATGTATCAATTTCTGCTAATGATGGGATATGCCACCCATTTGGGCAGATACCCTGAGCTTTTTCATTTGTAGTATATTGCATTGCTTCATCCCATTGATATAATCCTCCATAAGTATTACAATTAGCTGAATTGTTATTATAGCAATATTTCTCAATCACATTATTATTTGTTTGGGTAGATGCTATAATTATCATTGATCCAATATTTAGATTTTCTCTTAACCAGCATTGACTACCTATCTGAACAGTATTGTATATTTGTCCGCCATAATTAACAGTGGGTAAGCCAGCACAAGGTTGACCATAAATATCAGCTGTTGTAAATGACCAAACAGGGTTTGACCAATTAGTTGTACCATACTTGTTTGTTGCATTTACACGCCAGTAATAAGTAGTCGACAAACTTAACCCGTTAATTTGATAACTGGTATTTGTCAATCCTACTCGATTATAGATTAAAGAATCAAAATTTCCGTGAATGGATACTTGAAGTGTATAGCTTGAAGCGCCACTGCTGGCATTCCATGATAATATGGGCGGAAGTACTACATTTGTTGAGTCATTTCCGGGAGATAATAACGAAATTGAAGCAGGAATTGTATCCGGTAAAGTCAAAGCAATATTTGCAGATGTTGTTTTCCCTGATGAAACAACAATGTTTAGTGAAGTATTTAAGAAACCGCTTTTTGAAACAGTTAAAATATATGCACCTGAAGTTACATTACTAATAGTAAAATTTCCGCTTTGATCACTTATGGCAGTATTTGTAATTGGATTTGTTTTAATTGAGGCACCGCTTACTACCGTACCATCAATTGAGCTTGTTATTTTTCCTTGTATTGTCCCACTTATATTAGCTTGGGTCGGGGTATTACTACTTTTATTACATCCAACTAAAATTAAAGTTAAAACAAAAAATGGTATAACCAAATTTGACCCAAAATAATTTTTCATATCTATTTCTCATTTTCCGAATATTGTATTATTTATTCTTATAATTTAATTAAATTAGACTTAGTATACCTACTAATTTAATGGGCACAATTTATTTGTTCAATAACTTAATAATATGTAAATAATAATTATAAAAATATTTAAGTCAAAATAATTAATATTTAAAGTCCATAGACTAACTTTTATCTAAAGCTTTTATTACTTCGTCTGTTTTTCGAATTAATCCAAGTTTTGGGAAAATATATTTAATCGGATATTGATGCTCTTCTTTAGATCTTGCAGCCATCGCATCTTCTACTAATATCTGATTATAACCATATTCAAATGCAAATCTTGCTGTGCTCTCTACTCCTATATTGGTCGCAACACCACAAAGAATAATTGTATCGATACCCCTTCTTCTTAACTGCAAATCAAGTTCAGTACCGTAGAAAGCGCCCCATTGATGTTTAGTAATTAAAAAATCGGTAGGCTGAACATTTAATTCTGGGACAAATTCACTCCAGGAAGGATTAAATGCTGACATTGAGAATGTAGTTTCTGCTATTGGATGAAGAGAGTCTTTTAAATCCGGAGAAGGGGAAACATGCACTAAAAATACAGTCATGTTATTTT
>JAJXTM010000100.1 GCA_021783875.1 Bacteroidota bacterium | reverse complement strand
TTACTTGATTTACCTGTTACTTTGATGATATGATAACCGAAGTTAGTTTTAATTGGCTTTTGAATTTCGCCGACTTTGCCTGAAAAAGCAGCTTGATCAAATGCAGGGACCATTTGTCCTTTACCAAACCAACCTAAATCGCCACCTTGTCTGGCACTACCGGGATCTTTTGAAACTTGTTTAGCTAACGTGGCAAAGTCTGCACCCGATTTTAATTGGTTATAGACTTTCATAGCTTCCTCAAAATTTTGCTGATCATTCCCATATTGATTGATTAAAATATGTGAAGCTCTTACCATTGGTTGATTTGATTCCACAGTTCCAATAAAATGATAGAGTACAAAACCTTCGGGGCTTGCAATTGGACCGATAATTGAGCCTGGTTTGGCATTATCAAATTTATCAACAACAGTTAAAGGTAAAGCATTAATTGCCAATGTATCTTTTGAGTAAGGTACCGATGAATATGTATTGACCAAAGATTCGAAACTTGTAGTATCAGTTTTGGTTTCGTTTAGAATACTTTCCAAATTATTTTTAACAATTGAAGAATCGTCAGAAGTAGCAATATTTCTAAAAAGAACATATTTTATTTTTCGCTGGGCTTTAATCTGAAACTTATCAATATGATCATTGTAATAACTTTTCATATCTTCATCAGTAACTTTGATTGTTGAATCCGGAATTTGGTTAATATCAATCAAAGCATATTGTGCATTTATCTTAGTATTCTGATTAATAAATTCTCTTTTAACTTCCGGTTGGCTAATAGAAACCGAAGCAAGCAGCATACTTTGCAATTTTTGATTCAACAAATTTTGTCTTATATAATCTTCAGCCTGAAGCAATGGTTTAGCATTTCGAGGATCATAAATTGCATTTAAGTAAAGTTGTTTGTTAAATTTTCCAGTAGAATCGACAAAATTTTGTTTAAGAAATTGAGGAGGGTCATTGCCTAGAATTACATCTCTAACTTCCTGATCTGAGACTGTAATACCCATTTTTTTGATTTCTTGCTGCAAAAGAGTTTGTGTCACAAGCGCATCCCAGACCTGATCTCTAAAGGCATCCATGCCATCATCAGAAACATCTTTACCTGTTTGAGCTTTTTGGTTTTGACGTTCAGTATCTATAGCTTTATTAAAATCTTGGTATGAAATATCTTTGCCGTTTATTGAGCCAACATTATTCGATCTTACTCCAAAAACTTCCATAATATCTGAATTAGAGACAATCATAAAAAGAGCAAAGAAAGCACCTGTAGCAATAATAAAAATCGGAGTCAAACTTCTCATCTTGGCCATCATACCCATAGCAATACATTCTCCAAATTAAAATATGTATAATAAAATTTAGCAAGTAAAAATAGAGACACGCTGATAAAAAAGCAATAATATTAACAGAATTTTAAGAAATAAGTTAAATCTTTTCATTAAATTCTCATTTAAACAGATATTAGGTTGACTTTGATTCCTATCAAATTTATTTTTACTTAATATAAATTAAGTGGGATTAAAATGGAAGAAAATAATGATTTTCTAAAATATGTTCCAATTTTTTCAGAACTTGATGAAAAAACAATTGAACAAATTTCTAAATTAGGGATAAGAAAATTTTTTGCGAGAGATACTGTAGTTCTTTTTGAACACGAAACAGGATCAGCGTTATTTGTTATAATAGACGGCAAATTAAAAGTTTCAAGAGTAAGTGATGATGGTAAAGAAGTTATATTAACCATCCTTGGCGAATCAGATTTTTTTGGAGAAATGGCTATACTTGATGGACTAGCTAGATCTGCAAATGTTACAGCTATGGAAGATGCTGAATTATTCATAATTCAAAGAAGCGAATTTTTAGATCTACTACAAATGCACCCAGAAATTGCAATTGCTCTTCTTCAAGAACTGACTCAACGATTAAGATCTGCAGATATGAAAATCAAATCTCTATCGCTTAAAGATGCAGAAGGTAAAGTTGCTACTGTTATTCTTCAGTTAGCGGATGATATAGGCAAGATAAAACAAGGGATTGTTGAAATTGAAAAACTGCCTTTTCAGCATGATTTAGCTAATATGGCTGGAACCTCTAGGGAGACAATTTCAAGAACGTTACATACTTTTGCAAAAAAAGGTTTTGTGGAATTAGAAGGATCACGTTTAAGAATTTTGAATTATGAAAAATTCAAAGAAATATATGGATAGCTATTATAATGAGTAAAGTTGATCTCCACACTCATACTTCTTATTCTGATGGTTTTTATGCACCAAAAGAATTAATTCTCAAAGCTAAAAATGCCGGTATTGAAGTTATTGGCATAACAGACCATGATAATATTGCAGCTATCAAAGAGGCAAGTGATTTCGGTAAAGAAATTGGGGTTGAGGTTATACCCGGAGTAGAAATTAGTACTGACGTTGAAGATAAAGAGATTCATATTCTTGCATATTTTTTTGAACCTGACAACAGCGAACTTGAAAGATATTTACAATTCTTTCGGGATGAAAGATTAAAAAGAGCCGATAGAATTGTAGGTAAATTAAAATCCCTAGGATTTAACATAACTCTTGACGATGTTTTAAAAAAAGCGAAGAATTCAGCAGTCGGCAGACCGCATATTGCACAAGCCATGTTAGATGGAGGATTCATTTCATCCTATTATGAAGCCTTTAATAAGTATATTGGAAATGGATGTGCAGCTTATGAAAAGAAAGTACATTTATCTCCCCAAAGCGCTTTCAAAATTATAAACGATGCCGGAGGTTTATCTTTTATAGCTCATCCCGGATTTATGCATGAGTCGCTTTTAAAAGAAATTATTACAGCAGGAGTAGATGGAATTGAAGTTATACATCCCTCAAATAATCCCAGCCATGTTAAATTTTATCGTGGAATAGTAAATGAATATTTTCTCCTAGAATCGGGCGGATCAGATTTTCATGGCGGAAAAAGAGAAGACGATGATAATTTAGGGAAATTTTATACTAGTACTCAAGTAGTTGAAGCTATGAGGCAGCGGTTATTAAAAAATAGTGCTTAATTATTCAAACAATAGTTTTTATATGAAAATAATAGAAGGTAACCTAGCTTGTAAAGATAATAAATTTGCAATTATTATAAGCAGGTTTAATGAATTTATCGGTCAAAAGTTATTAGAGGGTGCTATTGATTGTCTAAAAAGACATGATTGCAAAGAAGATCACTTTGATGTATATAGAGTACCCGGAGCATTCGAAATTCCTATTATAGCCGATAAACTAGCAATAGGTAAAAAGTATAATGCAATAATTTGCCTTGGTGCAGTAATCAAAGGTGCAACCCCGCATTTCGATTACATAGCTTCCGCAGCAAGTGAAGGTATACTTCGTACTTCACTAAAATATGAAACCCCGATTTCCTTTGGAGTTTTAACCACTGATAATATTGAGCAGGCTATAGAAAGAGCTGGTGCTAAATCTGGAAATAAGGGTTGGGATGCTGCACTTACTGCTATAGAAATGGCAAATTTGATCAATAAAATTTAATTTGCTTTCAATTAAAATACCATTCATTAATGTTGAAACTAAGAATAGAATTAAAATCTCAAAAGAATCTTTGGTTTTAAAGATCAGGAGTTAATAGATAGGATATTTTATACTTTTACAAAAAGGTAAATTTATTAAAATTAAGGATTAAAATGAAAAGGAATATCTTTATCCTATTCTTTTTTTTATTTTTCACACAGGTATTTGCGCAGCAAATTTCCGATTGGCAAAATTACACTGATATGAAAAATATTAGCGCCTTAGATGTCAACTCCAACGGCATATGGGCAGCGACAAGCGGGGGCGGATTTTTCTACAATACAAAAACTGAATCCTTTCAAACTATTCACAAAACTGACGGATTATTTGATAATGACTTAACTTCTGTAGCAATAGATAAATACGGTAAAATATGGTTTGGCAGCGCAAACGGATCAATTAATGTTTATAATCCTGCTACTAACTCAATACATCCGATTTTAGATATATATAATTCAGATCAAACAACAAAGCAGATAAATGATATTCAAGCATCAGGGGATACAATTATAGTTTCGACATCATTCGGTATATCTTTAATTGATCCGGTAAACTTAATTTTTTATGACACTTTTTTCAAATTCGGGTCTTTCCCTTCTAATTCCCAAGTCAATAGCGCCCTAAAATCAGGTTTAATATATGTAGCAACACAAAATGGAATTGCTATTCAAAAAAATACGGCTACAAATCTATCTGCGCCCGAATCTTGGAATATATTCACCACTACGGACGGTCTACTATCAAACACAATTAATAAAGTACTAAGTTTCAATAATAATTTTATTGCTGCGACAGGAAGCGGTCTTTCTCAATATAACGGAACATCTTGGCAGCCATTAATTCCTTCATTTAATAATTCTAACATAAATGACATATTAGCTGAAGGTGATACATTATTCATATTGACAAATAACACTGTATATTCTTATTCTTTGGGAAGTTCAAATACAGTTTTGAAATCATTATATACAAGTTCTTCTTCATTAAATAAGCTTGCATATTCAAGTGAATATGGAATTATTGCGGCAGGGTCGACAGGATTTGTATTTATTGATGGTACAAATTCGAGCAAATTTCTTCATCCTAACGGACCTTATGTTAACCAATTCCCTAGCATGGCAGTAGATAATAATGGTAATTTATGGTCAGCAAGCGGGCAAGACGTAACAGGTCAAGGTTTTTATGAATATTCCGGATTAACTTGGAAGAATTTCAATACAACCAATACGCCATCATTACCTACTAATTATTTTCAAGTAGTTTACGCTGCACCGGATAATACTATTTATTTTGGAAGTTGGGGTAGAGGATTTATAAAAATAATTAATTCCCAAATTGAGAATTTTTCTATTTCAAATACAGGGATGCATGGAATTCAAATTGATCCTTCATTTCTAGTTATATCAGCGTTTGGGTACGATTCAAAGAATGATTTATGGGTGCTTAACTATGGAGCAGTGGATAATTACACCCTTTCCACACTTACACCGGACAGTACATGGTATCATTTCCAAATACCAGCTGCACAAGGATTACATTTAGAGCAGAATTATAATTTAGTAATTGACCAATATGATACCAAATGGTATTCGTCATTAGATGCCAGCCATCCCGGACTTTATTATTTTAATGAAAATAAAACTTTTACAAATACTAATGATGATATTTCGGGATATTTAACAACTTCTGATGGGTTAAACAGCAATACAATAAGTTCTGTTGTTGTTGATCAACGCGGCGATATCTGGGTAGGCACTAATGCTGGTGTAAATATAGTTACTAACACCGGTGGGATTTTCGACGGAGGGAAATCTTCATTAGTAATATCCTCAATCTTTTCCTTAAGGCAGCAGATTGTAACCTGCATGGCAGTTGATCCAATCAACGATAAATGGATAGGAACAACTCAGGGTTTAATTTTAGTTAGTTCAGACGGAACTACAGTTTTGGGACAATTTAATACCTCAAATAGTCCCCTTTCATCGAATAATATAACAAGTATTGCAGTAGATCAAAACACCGGAATTGTATATGTCGGAACTGATGCAAGTTTAACATCTTTCAAAACTTCCGCGATCAAACCGCTAGGTAGTTTCACTAAACTTTTTATATACCCCAATCCTTTTGTTATTCATGATGGGAATGCAAATAATTTAACAATAGACGGTCTAATAAGTAATTCTGAAATAAAAATAGTTTCAGTTACAGGAAAATTGATTGACGACTTTCAATCACCAGGCGGAAGAATAGCAAACTGGGACGGTAGAGATTCTGAAGGAAATCTAGTCAATAGCGGCGTCTATTTAATTGTTGCTTTTGATCAAAGCGGAAATAATGTAACCACATCTAAAGTGGCTGTATTACGGAACTAATGTTTTTGTTTTTTACAGCAGCCGGATTTAATTTTCATAAAACTAATTTACTAGAAAATTGTAGATACTAATGATTGCGCTTTCTAACTTATCACTTCAGTTTAATGGAAAATATCTCTTCCAGGATATTAATTATACAATAAATTCGGGAGATAAAATCTCACTTGTCGGTGCAAACGGAACGGGAAAATCATCTTTACTAAAATTGATTAACAACGAACTTCAGCCTGAATCCGGAAAGATTTTCCGACAGAAGAGTATTTCAATAGGATATTTGCCTCAAGACCATATTACACATCAAGGAAAGACTCTTTTAGACGAAGCTAAAAGCGCATTAACAAGTATAGTTTCGTTAAATGAAAAAGAAATTTTTATTACTGATTCTCTTGCTAAAGATGATCTAACTGAAGAGATTAGAACCGATTTGATAAACCAATTAGGCGAAGTACATTATAAACTTCAAGAATTAGATTCTTACAGTATAGAATCTAAAATTGAGAAAATATTAATCGGTTTAGGTTTTGAAGAAAGTGACTTCCATAGACTAACAAATGAATTTTCAGGCGGATGGCAAATGAGAATAGCATTGGCAAAAATTCTAATCTCGCAAAACGATATTTTATTGATGGATGAGCCAACAAATCATCTTGATTTAGATTCTCTTGAATGGCTAATTTCATTTTTAAAAAGTTTTAAAGGTGCGTTATTAATTGTTTCTCACGATAAAAGATTTATTAATAATGTAACCAATAAAACTTTAGAAATATTTATGAGTAAATTCTTTTCGTTTAACGGAGATTATGATGCATATTTAAGATATAAAGACGAGCGGGATGCCCAGCTATCAAATCAGTATATTATACAACAAAAGAAAATTAAAAATACTGAAATCTTTATAGAAAGGTTTCGATATAAAGCGACAAAGGCTAAGCAGGTTCAAAGCCGAATTAAGCAGCTTGACAAAATTGAACTAATTGAACTTCCGGAAAATACAGAGAATATATTTATAAGATTCCCTGAACCGCCATTAAGTGGGAAGACAAATATAGAACTAAAGTCGATTTACAAATCATATGGTGACAAAATTATTTTTTCTGATCTTGATTTTAAAGTTAACCGAGGAGAAAAGATAGCATTTGTCGGTACAAACGGAGCCGGTAAAACCACACTTTCAAAAATTATATCCGGACAATTAAATTTTGATAAAGGTGAGAGAATTATGGGGCATAATACTTTAATTTCGTATTATGCTCAAGATGTTGCTGATAACCTTGATCCTGATATAGATATATTAGAAACTTTAGAGGGAATTGCCGAAAACAAAACATTAGGTCAGCTTCGAAGTTTATTAGGTTCTTTTTTATTTACAGGAGATGATGTTTTTAAGAAAGTCGGAGTTCTTTCAGGCGGAGAGAAAAGCCGTGTCGCATTGGCGAAAATTTTATTAACAAAAGCAAATTTTATTATTCTTGACGAACCAACAAATCACCTTGACATTTCATCAAAAAAGGTACTACAGCAAGCTCTTATAGACTTTACCGGCTCACTAATTTTAGTTTCCCACGATGTTGACTTCCTTATTCCGATAGTAAATAAAGTATTAGAGATTAAGAAGAACGAAAGAAAAATTTTTGATGGAGGCATCGAATTTTATCTTTCAAAGAAATTAGAACAAGCTAGCAAAGAAGACATTATTACAACTTCAATTAATAATAACACATCTGAAACTATTTCAAAAAAAGATCAAAAAAGACTTGATGCTGCAAACAGACAAAAGAAATACCTAGCATCTAAGTTATTGATTGAGAATATATCTTATTTAGAATCACAGATTGAAAGTTTAGAAAGAAAAGTAAAAGAGCTAGAAACTGATATGACGCTTCCGAAAGTTTATAGCAGTCCTGTTAAAGCAAAAGAAACTTTATTTTCATATAAAGAGACAAAAACAAAATTAGAAGCTAAAATAAAAGAATGGGAAAGTCTTTCTGAAAAATTGCAAATAATAGAGAAACAATTCGATTAAATTTTCAATTTCAAAAACTCTTCTGTTAGCACTAATCCTCCATATAGGGCAGAATCATCGCCTAGTTTACTTTCGACAATTTTTACAGCTTTAGAAGTTTCGTTCAAGACAACTTTTGTAAAAGCAGATTTAATTTTTGGAGTCATATACATTCCCAACGCCTCAATCAAACCTCCGCCTAAAACAATCTGGTCAACATTAAGAAGATTTGTTATACTAGCTAAAGTTGTACCGATAATGCTGCATGCTTCATCAATTCTAGTAACCGCGACTTTGTCATTTGCTTTAATAGCAGCAGCCAGAGACTTACTTTTGATAGTCTTATTTTTCCCAGAAAAGCTTGATATAATGGTTTTCTTTTTCATTTTAATATCTAATAGGATATTTCTTACAATAGCAGTACGACTTGCAAAAGCCTCAAAGCAGCCTTTATTTCCGCAACCGCATAGTGGTCCGTTTTCATCTATTATAACGTGACCAATTTCTCCAGCCATAAAATTTGAGCCACGATATATTTTCCCGTTAAAAAACAGAGCTCCTCCTATTCCGGTTCCAATAAACACAACCAAAATATTTTTAGATTTAATTCCTGCTCCATATTTCTTTATTCCCAAAGCACCCAAATTTACATCATTTTCAATAAGAACCGGGAATTTTAATTTTTTTTCAAGTTGTGCTTTTAGTGAAAAGTTTTTCAATCCAAGATTTGGAGCAAGGCTAACCTTACCTGTAAATGGGTTGAGGGAACCCGGAATACCCAGACAAACAGCCTTAATGTTGATTCTTTTTAATTTGGCTTCGGCGATTGTTTCAAAAACAATCTCTGTAACCACCTTATTTAAATCATTAGGTTTT
>JAJXTM010000099.1 GCA_021783875.1 Bacteroidota bacterium | reverse complement strand
GAAGCTCGCGGGAATCTTTTTTATAAAGTACTGCATAAATATAGTTAAGAGGATCTATCATAAGTCCCATTTTAGCTTTGGGACCACGCGCACCTTTAATAATTGCCGATATTTTGCCGAATTCTTTTGTATAAAGAGAGGTTATATAGCTTGTATCGCCATAATTTAATTTACTTAAAACTACGGCTTCAGTTTTTACAATTTCACTCATTAATAAAATTATAAGGGAAAAAGTTTACTCTTTTTTCAGTGATAATGCCGGTAATTAAGTGTGAAGGAGTGACATCGAAAGCGGGAGAGAATGCATCATAATTTTCCGGGGCAATTTGCTGATTTTTAATTCTTAATATCTCACTTTTGTTCCGGTACTCCACAATGATATCTTCACCGGTAGGTATTGTCCTATCTATAGTGGTACTCGGCGCTGCAATATAGAACGGGATATTATGAAAATTGCAAAGTACGGCAAGATTATAAGTGCCTATTTTATTTGCAGAATCGCCGTTTAAAGCTATTCTATCTGCACCGGTAATAACAATGTCAACTTTTGATTGCTGCATTAAGACAGCAGCCATAGAATCTGTTAGGACCGCAAAGGGTATTTTATTTTTTTCAAGTTCGAAAGCAGTTAGTCTTAATCCTTGCAGAAGAGGGCGAGTTTCATCAGCGTAAACAATATTTACTAATCCATTCTTGTAAGCGACATTAATGACATTAAATGCTGTGCCATTACCGCCGGTAGCTAATTTTCCTGTATTACAATGGGTTAATACATTAGATTTTTTAGTAAATACTTTTGCGCCATTTTCACCAATTCGGTTACAAAAGTCGATATCATTTTGATGAATCTCTTTAGATTTCGCTAAGAGCAGGTCATACAAATTTTC
Organism: Bacteroidota bacterium; assembly: GCA_021783875.1. GTDB lineage: Bacteria > Bacteroidota > Ignavibacteria > Ignavibacteriales > Ignavibacteriaceae > FEN-1297. Next base: position 8,021 of record JAJXTM010000099.1, on the reverse strand, counting down.
ATGATTCTGAAATTGATTGAAAACTTTTTGAATTTCTTTGAGAGCGAAGAAAAGATTGACAGCAGTAGGGCGAGTTTGTTCCAATCTTTTGAAAGCCAAATTAAATTTTTCTTTATAAGATTTTAGCGGTAAATTTTTCATTGAAAGGGTAACTGCATACGCGGCAGAAATACCTATAGCAGGTGCTCCTCTAATTTCCAGTCGTTCAATAGCCTCTGCAATTCTTTCGTAGTCAGAAGTTTCGACGTAGACCTCTTCAAGCGGCAGTTTTGTCTGGTCTATAAAAACAAATTTATCATTTTCAAATTTTATTGAAAAATAGCTATCAGAATTTATCTCCGTCATTTAATCTAACTTTTAATTTTTCCTTACTAATATCTTTCGTCAAATCTTGAAAGTTTTAGAAACTCTCTGTATCTGTCCTGAACTCTAAGATACTGTAAATCTTCCAATCCTTTAGTACTAAATTTTTCGACACAGAAAGAAGCCATAGCGCTTCCGTAAATTACGGCACGTTTCATATTTTCCGGACTTAAATCCTGAGTTTTGTGAAGATAGCCAATAAAACCTCCGGCAAAAGTATCACCTGCTCCGGTAGGGTCATAGATCATTTCCATTGGATAAGCGGGCGCAGAGAAAATTGTCTCATCAGTAAATAAAATTGCGCCATGTTCCCCCTTTTTTATAATCAAAATTTCAGGACCCATATCCCGAATTGTATGCCATGCTTTAATTAAATTTGGTTCATTAGCGAGTAAGCGTGCTTCGGAATCATTTATGATTAATACATTTATTCTTTTCAATAATTTCAGCAATTGTTCTTTCTTTCCCTCTATCCAATAGTTCATAGTATCACCAACAACAAAAGAGGGTTCAGTCATTTGGTCAAGAACCTTTAATTGAAGTTCAGGGTCTATATTGCCAAGAAGTACAAATTTTGCTTTTTTAAATTTATCCGGGATAACCGGATCGAAATTTTCAAACACATTTAATTCTGTAAGAAGGGTATCTCTAACGTTAAGGTCGTAATGATATTTACCCGACCAGCGAAAAGTTTTTCCGCCGTTTACAATTTGTAATCCTTCCAAATCCACATTATGATTCTCAAGAAGGTTAATATATTTTTTAGGGAAATCCTCTCCTACAACTCCGACGAGGTAAACAGGTCCGCTAAAATAGCTTGCAGCCAATGAAATATAAGTTGCAGAACCGCCTAAAGCATTTTCAACTTTATCAAAAGGTGTTTCTACTGTATCTAGACCCAAGGAACCAACCACTAATAAGCCCAATGTTTACTCCTGCGGAAATGTGTAAAAATTTAATGTGTTAAAATAGCTAATTGACTAAATAAAGCATAATAATAATTTGTTTTGACGAATTTTATTTATAAAAGTTTTGCGGTAATTGGGAAAAACTAATTTATTTCATCTTAATTGCACTAGGTTATTTTTTCCAGAGGAACCTGGAATAATCTGACTTTATCATCATCTTTTACAATATCTTTATTAAGAAGGACGATGCTTTCGCTTAGCATATTTAATGTAATTTCATCCTGAATTGCAAGCATTCTTACCGAATTATATCCGGGAAAGGTTCTATTCCCAAGATGAGCCTCAGTATGATGTCCTTTCCCTTTGACATTTTCCCATTCAGTATAATAGTCAATATTTAATTCTAATAGAAGCTTATTAATTCTTTCTTCAAGAATATCATGATAAACCATAAATACAATTTTCATTTTTCCCTCCTAAAAAAATTTAATAAATATTTATTACTCACAGGAAAGTTAACGAATAATTTTCTAATTAGAGAAGGGGTCAAGTCATCAAGGATCGAATAAACAACCGGAACAATAAAGAGCGTTAATAATGTAGAAGTAATTAAACCGCCGATAACCGCCTGTCCCATCGGAGCGCGAAATTCAGCTCCTTCGCCTAAGCCAAGAGCAACGGGGATCATCCCGAAAATCATAGCAAATGTAGTCATCAAAATCGGTCGAAGCCTTGTCGGACCTGCTTTTAGTAATGCATCTATTCTTGATAAACCTCTGCCCCTGAGAACATTTGTAAAATCAACAAGGAGAATTCCATTTTTCGTTACCAGCCCCATCAACATAATAATTCCGATGAGGGAAATTACCGATATTGATCCACCGAAGAGTAAAAGCATCAATACGGCACCGATAATAGACATAGGAAGTGCAAGCATTATTGAAAAAGGATGGACAAAGCTATCGAATTGAGCAGCAAGTACAATATAAACAAAAATTACAGCCAGAGCCAAAGATATTAAAATATTTCCGAAAGCTTCTTCCTGTTGTTGTCCTTCACCGACAATGCTTACCGAATAGCCGGGATCAAATTTTATGTTATTAGTTTGTTTTGTAATATCACCAAGCACATCACCCAAGAATCTTCCTGTTATATTAGCATCAATGCGAATTTCTTTTTGTCTGGCATATCGATTTATCTGAGAGGGTCCGACACCTTGGACAATGCTTGCGACATCTGTTACCGGAACAATAAGCGGAGTTCCGTCTGAATTATTTTTACTACTTTTAATAGTCAATCCATTAAGATTATCAAGAGTTGAACGATCATTCTTATTTAATCTAACCCTAACGTCATATTGCTCATCTCCTTCTTGAAATTGAGTTGCAACATAACCGTCAACCATAGAACGGACAGAAGATGCGATGAGCAGCGGGTTCACTCCTAAATCCGAAGCTTTTTGTCTATCTATTATTATACGAATTTCAGGTTTTGAAGTTTCAAGACTATTTTCAACATCCACAGCACCGTAAGTATTTTTAACAATTGACTCAACTTTACCCGCATAAACTGACAGTTTGTTAATGTCCTCTCCTCTAACACTTAGCGTAATAGGTTTAGTATTTCCACCCGGACCGCCTTGCAGCAGAAAGCTAATATTTGCGCCGGGAATTAGCTGCAATTGTTTCCTTAATTCGCTAATAATTTGTTTATCCCCTTTTTTCCTATTCTTTTTATTAACAAGTTTAACCAGAATATTTGCTTTAGTAACCGGATCATTAGAAGCGCCGATTGTAGTTAAGGAAGTCGTAACTTCAGGATAATTTTTTAATATAATCATTATTTTATTGCAAATATTAGCAGTCTGTTCAAGAGAGCTTCCGGGAGCTGCATTTACGACAATATTAAATTCATTTTGGTCACTATCCGGGAAGAACTGACTGCCCATTTTTCCCATAATTAAAAAGCTAAAAACAAAAACAACAATCGAAGAAATTACAACCGTCTTTCTGTGATGTAAAGCCCAATTTAAACCAATTTTATATTTGGCGCTTAGCAATTCAAAAAAATGATTGAAATAAAAAAGAATTTTATTTTTAATATTTCCTTCTTTTGAAAGAGCTTCATCCTCCTTTTTAAGCCATTTGGAAGAAAGCATTGGGGTTAAAGTAAAAGCGACAAATAAGGAGACAAGAACAGCAGCAGAAATAGTGATCCCGAATTGATAAAAAAACCTACCGACAATACCGGGCATAAAAGCAACCGGGACGAATACAGCGACAATAGTAAAAGTAGTTGCCATAACAGCGAGACCAATTTCTTCAGAAGCAGATTTAGCAGCTTCCATCGGAGTTTCACCTTGATCCATGTGCCTGTAAATATTTTCAATTACAACAATCGCATCATCAATTAAAAGACCGACAGCTAAAGACAGAGCTAAAAGAGACATCATGTTTAAAGTGAAATTCAATGCATACATAATAATGAAGCTGGCGATAATTGAAGAAGGTAGTGCAAGTGCACTGATTATAGTTGCTCTGAAGTTAGCAAGGAAAAGATAGATTACTATAATTGCTAACAAGCCGCCGTAAAGGATATCGAAAAGGACATCATTAATTGAATTTTTTATAAAAACACTATTATCCTGAGCCAGCAGAATATTAATGCCGGCAGGAAGTTCTTTTTTAATATTTTCTAATTGTTTTTTAACATCTGAAGCAACTTTAACTGTATTGCTTCCGGATTGCTTAATTATATTAAGACCGACAGCAATATTTCCATTAACATTAGTCAAACTAACTTGTTCTTTGGTTCCGTCACTAACGGTAGCTACATCGGAAAGATAAACCGGTTTCCCTTTATATCTAGCAACAATCACATTATTGAAGTCAGAAACATTCTTATACTTTCCCATTGTTCGAAGAAGTAGCTGTTGGGATCCGTTTATTAAATTGCCGCCGGGAATTTCCACATTTGAAGACCCAACATTTTGTATAATATCCTGTATAGAAATGCCATAAGCTTTCAGCTTATCTGCTTCCACCATAATTTGGATTTCTCTTTCGGCTCCGCCGACTAAGTCTACTGAACCGACTCCTGGTATATTTTCTAATCGTTTCTTAACAATATTTTTTGTAATTGCAGTAATATCTTTTTCGGATTTATTACCGGAGACAGTAATTGCCATTATGGGCAAACTTGCGGGGTCATATCTTTGTATAATCGGTTCTTTTAGATCTACAGGCAAATCAGAGCGAATTGCTGCCAGTTTTTCGCGCACATCCTGAGCAGCGATTTTGCCATCCACTTCAAGTTTAAATGCAATTACGACTATAGATACTCCTTCACGGGAATATGACTGAATCCAGTCGACACCTGAAATCGGATTAGCGGCATCTTCTATTTTTTTTGTCACATCAGTTTCTATTTGATCAGGTCCAGCGCCGGGTAAAACAGACGTTATAATAACATAAGGGATGTCAACGGAGGGATATAAATCAACATTTAATTTCATATAGGAAAAGAGACCCATAACGATCAATGCCATAATCATCATAGTCGCAAAAACCGGTCTCCTGATAGATACATCTGCTAATTTCATAAATTTCCCTTTAAAGCTTCTTAAATATCCTCGAATTTACTGAGATAAAAGACACTAAATATTAGATAAAATGATTTTTGAACCTTCTTTTAGGTTATTCATTCCCAACGTAACAACTTTTTCCCATTCTTTTAATCCGCTGATTACTTCAGTCGATTGGGCATTAGACATGCCGGTTTCAATTGCCCGGAATGAAGCGGTATTATTATCAGCGACAAATACCCCTTTTTTATTTTCAAAAAATATAATTGCTTTAGTCGGAATAATTAAAGAGCTGTTTGAATGATTTACAATTACATTTACCCGGCAAAACATTCCCGGTTTAAACCATCGATCTGAATTATTGGGAAAAATTGCCCGCACATCAAAAGAACGGGATTGAATATCGGCTGATTTTGAGGTTTGAGATATACTGCCAAATTGCACTAAATCAGGACGTTGTTCTGAAAATATTTCAGCCTTTTTACCTATGCTCAAATTGGAAATATCATCTTCGTTTACAGTAAATAAAATTTTCATTTTATTAATATTGGCAACAGTTAAAATAACTTTCCCGGGTAAAGCCAGATCACCGATATTGCAGTCAATAAAAGTTACAATTCCAGAAATCGGAGAAGCCAATTCTACCATGCTCTTAGCAGCATCATAATTAGCTTTGCTAATATCATAAGTAGTTTGAGCACCATCCAACATTTGTTTTGCAATTGCGCCGGCTGCATATAATGCTTTCATTCTATCAAGATTTTGAGCTGCATTTTCAAAACCAGCCTTTGCCTGATAAAATTGCGATGAAGCGCCTGATTTATCTAAAGATACCAAAACTTCTCCCGGTTTAACAACATCCCCTATTTTAACATTTACCGAATTAATTCTTTCCTGTATTTTTGAGACAACATTAGCCTGCTGTTCGCCTTCCAAAGTTCCGGTAAAATTTTTTATTACGCTGATTTCTTTTTTTCGTACAGTATCAATTTGAACAGGAACTTCATTCATTGCCGTTAACTTACTTTTATCTATATCTTGAGTTTTATTGCCGCAATTTATATTTATTAAACCCGTAATAAGACAAAGAATTAAATAAGATCGAATTTTATCCATAATAAAATCTCCTTAATGTTTTCACAAAACAATTAGTTAATACTTACAGAATATTCCCATTCAGATCTTGCAATTAAGTATTCGTATATTGCCTGAGAATAATTTGTTTGAGCCATAGTTAATGCGGTTTCGGTATCCATAATTTCTAGCTGAGTGCCTACGCCGCTGGAATACCTAGTATGAGCAATTTTTAATGCTTTATCAGCCTGGGTAAGACTTTTTTCCTGAGCAGCAATTTTCTTTTTAGCTTCATTCATTTTTAGAATTGATTGTAAAACCTGAACTTTTAGACCTTCTTCCAGTTTTGATCTTCCGATAGCGGCTTTTTGTTGATCTACAATAGCCTGTTGAATTCTTGCGCCTCTTCCAAAACCATCAAAGAGAGTATAAGTAAGCTGAAGTCCTACCATAAAGCTTTTCGCCCAATTATATTTATTTAGGTTCCAATTGTTATCCTGAGTTTGGTATTGGTATTGACCAAAGAAAGCAAGTGTTGGGTAATAATCAGATTGTTCAACTTTTACATTTTTTGCCAGAAGGGACTCTTGAATTTTCAATTGTTGAACAGAAGGGCTATTACCGACAGCATTTACATTTGCAATTTCAAGTACACTTGGGGGAATTTCCGTAAAAGAAAAATTCCCTACTATTTTGACGGGAGTATTCAAATCAATAGTCAGCAAATTCTTAAATGAGCTTAATGCAAGCTCAAGATTATTTTCTGCTTGAATAAGTGAAGGTTGTATATTTGCGACCTGTACCTGAGACCTGAGCAGATCAAATTCAGAGGCAGCTCCCTGTTTAAATAGAGTTTCGACATTTTCAGAGTTTGCCTTAGCCGATTCATAGCTTCTAGAAGTTACTTTTACAATTTGCTCAGCCATTAAGATTGAATAGAAAGATTTTTTAACAGCCAGAATTATTGACTCTTTAGAGGCTTTGTTTCCGGCTTCCGAATAGCTGGCAAATTCACCTGCAATTTTAATTGCAGTATTAACTTTTTGACTATAGAGTACTTGTGTAACACCAAGAGTAGCAGCAAAGCTATTTTTTGATCCTAGTTCTATAGTTTGAGTGTTTGGAGTAGGATTAAATAGATTATCAGGAGGAAGAAATAATACCGGAAGCAGAATATTTCTAGTATAGTTCCCGGTAAAATCGATTCTAGGATAAGCATTTGAATAAGCCTCATCGATTTGATATTGTGATTTTTCAATATCTTTTTTAGCTAATTGCATATCCCAATTATTTGCTAAAGCTTTAGCGATTGATTTGTCGAGAGTTATAGTTAGAGTATCTTGCTGAGCAAAAGATATAGATGTATTTAATAATATAATTAAGAAAATACCGAAAAAGGATAAAAAGAAATTATCTTTCATCAAAAGCCCCTTCCTCCTTTACTTAGAAATAAATTTTGTTTTTCGAGTTACAAAATATTCACTTAGAAATCAAATAACACAATTTTGAAAAATTGTTCGGCGATTATTAAACTTTTCTTATTCTATTACCTTTTCATTTCCATTAAGAAATTCATCGATAGCGGCGGCAGCTTTTCGTCCGGCTCCCATAGCAAGAATGACAGTTGCACCACCGGAGACAATATCTCCACCGGCAAAAACACCTTTTTTTGAAGTTTTCATTGTATTTTCATCAACTACGATATTCCCCCATTTATTAAATGATAATTCAGGAGTTGTTTTTTGAATTATTGGATTAGAGCCATTCCCGATAGCAATTACAGCCATATCAATATTTAGGATATATTCAGATCCTTGCACCGGAATAGGACGTCTTCTGCCAGAAGAATCGGGTTCTCCCAATTCCATTTTCTGTAATTTTACACCAGTAAGCCATCCATCTACATCGCCTAAAAACTCAAGCGGATTAGCCAAATAAAGGAATTCAATACCTTCCTCTTTTGCATGATGAATTTCTTCTTTGCGGGCAGGCATTTCGGCATCAGACCTTCGATAAATAATATAGGCATTTTTTGCACCTAATCTTTTTGAAGTTCTCACAGCGTCCATAGCAGTGTTCCCTCCGCCGAATAC
>JAJXTM010000005.1 GCA_021783875.1 Bacteroidota bacterium | reverse complement strand
AATCCAACTTCCCGCTGTCATTTGTCCAAACATAGTTAGACCTAATTGTTCTAATTTCCTGAATTCTTCCCATGTAGCCCATTTGGGTACTAGCATTGCATTAGATATGATAACTCTTGGTGCATTTAAATGGGTTTTAAAAACTCCAACTGGTTTACCTGATTGTACTAAAAGTGTTTCATCATTTTCAAGATTTTTCAGAGATTTTATTATAGCTTCGTATGCATCCCAGTTGCGGGCAGCTTTCCCGCTTCCTCCATAAACGATTAGCTCTTCGGGTTTTTCTGCTACTTCAGGATCAAGATTATTCATTAACATTCGCATCGCTGCTTCCTGTATCCACCCCTTGCAAGACAAAGAAGAACCGTGGGGAGCTTTAATATTTATCTTATCTTTCTCAGAAATCATCTTTTCTCCCTATATAATTATTTATTATAAAGAGTCATTTACTTTTTATGCGGTAATAAGGTTAATCTGTAAAATGATTATTTATAATTCTTTCATATTGAACTAACATTGACCTATAAAGCCATTTTTTGAAAAACCAACTTTTTTTAATCTCTTTATTGATATGTTCAATATTTTTTTCAATTGAGAATTTTATTCTAGTGCGTTCATCTTTTGTTAATTTTATAACTTCAACATCACTTGCAAGTTTTTCCAATAAAGATCTAAAAACTTTAATCTCAGCAAAATATTTATTATCGCCTTCTATTTGCTTTAGATTTTGGTTACAAAATGTTTTTAGAATCTTTTTTTCATTTTTATCGAATTCGAAATTATAATTTGTGAATAGTTTCTTCATTTTGTCCTGAATAAGTTTTTAGTGAAAGTAATTTATCTTTAATTGATTGGAAGCCCGGTTTAATAATATTATATATATACTTTAATCTTTCTTTATATGGAATAAATGCCGATTTCATGGAATTTATAGTAATTTTTTCAATATCATCTATGTTTAAATTAAAATGATCAATAGCAGTAATGAATTCTTTTGTCATTGTTGTATCACTCATAAGCCGGTCATCTGTGTTTATTGTAACTCTAAATTTCTCTTTAAATAGAATTCCAAAAGGATGATTTTCTATTCTATCAACTGCTCCTGTATGGACATTACTCAGTAGGCAAATTTCAAGCGGAATTCTTTTATCCAAAACATATTGTGCCAAGTCACCGAAGCCAACAATATTTCCTTCTTTATCAAAAGTAAAGTCTTCTTTAAGGTGAGTTGCATGACCAATTCTATGAGCGCCGCACCACTGAATTGCTTGCCAAATAGACTCTTTACCGAAAGCTTCACCCGCATGAATAGTAATATTAAAATTTGAACGTTGTATAAATTGAAAGGCTTCAATGTGCTTTTTTGGCGGATATCCGCCTTCTTCACCTGCCAGATCAAAACCTACCACCCCATTATTCCTAAAATTCACAGCTAGTTCTGCAATTTCTAACGTATTCTTCATATTGCGCATTCCGCATAAGATTAATCCGTAGCCTACACCAAAATCTTTCTTCCCTTTTTCTAGTCCATCTAAAACAGCGCTGACAACATCCTCGTTATATAATCCTTTTGATGTATGAAAAATCGGAGCGAATCTTGTTTCAACATAACAAACGCCGTCATTTTTCATATCCTCCAGCATTTCATAAGCTACCCTAGTAAGTGCATCTTTAGTCTGCATTACAGCGCAGGTATGTTCAAATCCTTGTAAATATTCTACTAAGTTACCTTTATTTGCCCCAATATGAAACCAGTTTTGTAATTCTTCCGAATCTTTTGTAGGAAGCTTATGATACTTCAAATCCTTTGCTAATTCAATAACAGTTTTTGGACGTAAACCACCATCGAGATGATCATGAAGAAGAACTTTTGGAACTGATCTTATGATTTGTTCGGTTGTCAAGATTACCTCACTTTTACTTTGAAAAAATATTCTTTTTAATGAGTAAAATCAATTTTTAAAAATAAAAATAGTTTAGTAATTGCTTAAATATGATAAAAAAATAATTGTAAATTTTGTTGGTGGGAATTACCGGTACATGAATGTATTAAAAATCAATTAACTTTTGTAGTGGTTTGCATTCATTGTCCATTTTAATTGTTGATTCATCATTATATTTTTTTTCTTGGTTTGCTCTTTCATTTCTCAGCTTATCGATATATTTTTTCTTATCCTCAATTGCCTTGTTAATCTTTTCTTCACTTAATCTTTCACTGTTCTCGGCTTCTTTTTTAAAATATTCAATTTGAAAATCTTTTTCTTTCTTTAAATTATTTATATTCTGAAAAAGTTTTTGCTTTTGATTTGATCCTTCAAAAGCGGCTAATCCGGCAGTCACTAAAGATATCACTACTCCTATTCCAAAAGCTATTATGCCCCATTTTAACCCGCTAACTAATATTATTGCCATTGCAGAATTTAGAGAGCCAATACCTTCGAAAGAACTATTTGTATATCCTGCACAACCTCCTAGCAGAAAAACTGTAAATGACAAAATCAAATTGTAAGTCATCGCATTTTGAAAAGCTGCTTTAGGATCAAAATTTGCAACAAATTGAAGATTATTAATTTTTTCTTCTAGAATTGTTATGTTTTCGGCAGTTCTTTTTTCAATTGCACTGATTGTTTTTGAGGTGCGTTCTTTAATCCTATTTTTTACTTCATCTTTTTCTTTTGTATAAGCTTGGATTTCATTCAGCTTATTTTGAATTTCACTATCATATATATGAAGTTTGGATAATGTCTCTGAACTATATTTTTCCTTAATTTTATTTATTATTGCCTCGATGGTTTGAATGAATCTAGTATGTAACTTTTCAGATACTCCTATGAAAAGGGCATTTTCTTTTTTTGAATAATTATTTAATATTTTTTCCAAGTAATTTATATTTAAATTCGTATCTTCATTGTAGTAATCTTCTATACTTAAATTTTTAAAATTATTTATGTTTGCCCGTATTTTTTGCAAATCATAATTGCCCATTGACTTGATATTTCTTAAAAAGTTAGAAATAACTTCGTAAGATGATGATAAGTCTGCTGATAGAAAGAAGTTGTTAAAAGTAGGATATTTTAATAAAAGATCCAGCATTTCAGTGCTGTTCTGTTCAATCGCATACTCTATCCTTGATAAATCGAATCTATATACAGTGTTTAAAATGTCTTCTGCTATGGGATCATTATCTATTAAACTGTTAATAAAAGCAAAATAAAATTTTCCTGTCACTCCTATTGGTTTTATTTTTAAGGCTGATTCAAAATAATTATAAGCTAGCTTATATTCATTTTGAATTGTAAAAACAAATCCTTCACAAATATTGAGTATATAAATTATTTCATTTTTATACTCATCATTGATACTTGATTGGTTAATGTTCTCCTTTGCACGTTCCAAAAGTTCAAAAGATTTCAAAGGATCATACATATACTCATCATAAGCTAATATCATTGCATGAAATACTAATAAAAGAATATTATTATTATTAGCTTTTTTTTCTAAATAACTTATTGCTGAAGATGAAAAGTATCTTTTTTCTTCTACGGACTTAATGACCCACCATTTTGTATAAAAATCTCTAACTGTCTTATAGTAATTCCTTCCGCTTAAATTGGCTATTGAAAGTTTGTAAAAATTTTCTAATAAAATAATAATCGGGGATCTTTTTATCCAGAAAATTGGAGCGTCTTCAAAACGAATAAAAGTCTCATTTAACTCGAATGGTAGATTAAAGCTGTATAATTGAGAGCTATCCTTAATTATCTTTTCATAGTTAAAGCCTTCTGAAATATCCAATTGGAAGAATTCTTTTGCTAAGCTCTTAAATTTAGAAGACATAATTGCACCGATTGCATTGTCCTCGAATTCTTCACTATAGCTTATTTTATTATTCATTCTCGTTATTTTTAGTTAAAACTAATTAAAATTTTCAAATTCATTTTTTAAATGGACATAATGCTCCTAATTGATTATCGAAAAAAAAACGATGATATTTAATTAATTATAATTGTGACATAACTTCAAATGATAATTCTTTAATTTTATGCTTAAATTCATTATTTTTTAATTTATCCATTTATCTTTAGAATATTTTTTTATGAAATACAAAAATGAAATGAAATTCACTCCCCAAAAATATTTTTATTCATTACTACTATTATTTTTACTTTCTTTTATCCCATTATTATCTCTGCATGGGAAACCAATCATTGGCTACACTTATAGTTATCTCTTTTCTTCAGTTATTTTTATCTTTATAAGTTTTTATATTGTAAAGAATTTTTTATCTAAAAGTGAGATATTTGCATTAATCTTTTTAGCTGTTATATTAAGATTAGCATTTATAACTTTACAACCCATCGGTTCTGATGATTATTATAGATATATATGGGATGGGAAAGTTGAGACTTATGGAATAAACCCATATCGGTATGCCCCTGATGACTCTGCTCTTACTTATCTGCACTCGGATGATCTCCCTAAGTATGTTAATTATCCTAAAATGAAAACGATTTATCCTCCTTTGAGTCAAGCAATTTTTTTTATTGCTTATTTATCAACAAAAGAAGGTTATCTTGGATTGAAAATTTATCAATTATTATTCGAGATTTTAACTTTATCTGGGTTATTATTAATACTTAAAAAGCTTAATCTGCCGTCTAAAAATATATTCCTTTATTTACTGGCCCCTATACCTATATTCCAACTTTTCATTGACGCGCATGTAGATGGCTTTGGGTTATCTTTTTTTCTTTTTTCGATATATTTCTATCTCGATAAGAAGAAATTATTAAGCTACATTTTCCTAGGTCTCTCAATTTGTATTAAACCGCTTGGGGTTATTCTTATTCCGATATATTTCTTTGATGAAAAAATATTATTAAATAGAATTAAATCTGTTATAATACCAATTAGCATTTGTGCATTGTTATATATTCCCTTTATTTTCTCCGGAACACCTTTTCAAGCACTGATTAAGTTTACTGAGAACTGGGCTTTCAATGGAGTAGTCTTTAATATTCTTGATTCTTTTATTCATGATAATCAAAAGACAAGGATTGTTTGTTCTTTGCTTCTACTTTCAACTTATCTGCCTATCATCTTAAGTAAAAAGAATCTTCTAGATAAAATTTATTTTTCCGTTATTTTTCTCTTTATTTTCTCACCAATAGTTCATCCATGGTATTTAACTTGGCTAACAATATTATTGCCAATTGTCCCATACCGTAGTGGAATTGTTTATATAGGTCTAATTAGTCTAACAGTTTTTACTGTGTTGAACTTTCAATTATCCGGAGTATGGAAAGAATATACATGGATTCTTTTTCTTGAGTATACACCTGTGATTATTTTTCTTTTTTACGAATTAATTTCTAAAAGCATGTTAAATTCAAAAATTGATAATAATTATTAACTTAGAAATAAAATTTAGCTTTTGATATTAAATCAAAACAGAGTAATTTTGTATTTATAAGGAGTATTTTTCAATTTAAGAATAGAGATTTAAGCCCTTGTAAAAATTTTACCGGGGCTTTTTGTTTTGAAGACATTCAATATAGTATTTATATGGATATTTTAAGATGAATTTGTTAGAAAAATTAGTCAAGTTAAAAGAGAAGTTTGATAAAATAAACCAGCAACTATCAGATCCAGCATTTCTAAATGAAAGAGATAAGATTGTTGCATTAAGTAAAGAAAGAAGCGATCTAATTGAAATTGTAAACTCTTTTGAAAAATATTCTAATGTTATTAAAAATATTGAAGGGAATAAAGAAATTATAGAAGCAGGAATAGATAAGGAGTTAAGCAAACTTGCAGAATCTGAATTGGATGAACTAGAATCCGAAAAAGAAAAGCTTGAAGAAGGAATTAAATATCTATTATTGCCTAGAGATCCAAATGATACTAAGGGTATTATTATGGAAATTAGGGCAGGAACAGGGGGTGAGGAAGCTGCATTGTTTGCTGGAGAATTATTTAGAATGTATTCTAGGTTTGCTGAAACCAAAGGTTGGAAAATTGAGCTAATAGATATTAATGATACCGGGCTAGGTGGGATAAAAGAAGTAGTATTTTCTATTACAGGTTTAGGTGTTTTCGGTGAATTAAAATTCGAAAGCGGAGTTCATCGAGTTCAAAGAGTGCCAGCTACAGAAGCAAATGGACGTGTACATACTTCTGCGGCATCTATTGCAGTCTTAGCTGAAGCGGAGGATGTGCAAATTGATATTAACCCAAATGATCTCCGAATAGATATTTTTAGATCCGGAGGAGCAGGAGGCCAAAATGTAAATAAGGTTGAAACTGCAGTAAGGATGACTCACATTCCTACGGGGATAGTTGTCCAATGCCAGGATGAAAGATCACAACTAAAAAATCGTCAAAAGGCAATGAAAGTTCTGCGTGCTCGTTTATATGATGCGAAACTTAAAGAGCAAAATGCGGAAATTTCTGCTAAGAGAAAATCTATGGTAGGAAGCGGGGACCGTAGCGATAAAATAAGAACTTATAATTATCCACAGAATCGAGTTACCGATCACAGAATTGGACTCACACTTTATAACTTATCTAATATAATGGAAGGTGATTTACAGGAGTTGATAGAACAATTAAAAATTGCTGATAGAGCAGAGAAATTACAAACTACTGCCGAAATTTAAAAATCACATTGATTTTTTATTTAATTGACTCTATAGCTATTAAGCTTATATCATCTTCAAATTTTTTCTGAGTAAATTCTTCAAAATTGTTTTTCAACTCTAGTATCGAATCTTGGTTTTCTTGAAGATTTTCTAATACACTTGTTAATTGATATGTTCCGTATTGCTCTCCTGTGGAATTCCTAGATTCAATAATCCCATCAGTTACTAAAAATATTTTATCGTTTTCCTGTAAATTTAATGACACATCTTCATAATTTCCCTGTTCAGCAAATCCTAGTAATAGACCCCTGGCTTGAAGTTTTTTTACTTCTCCTGATAAATGATTTTTGTATATAATGGGAAGGTCACCGGCTCCGCTGTATTTAATAGATTTAGTCTTATTATTTAGAATTACAATTGATAAAGTAGCAAAAACTTCAGAAATTTTAGCATCTTGGTAAACCGATTTATTTACTTGCTGAAGTATTTGGCTTGGTATAAATTCTTTTGTCGTTTCTAATGTTACTCTTATTGCACTTCTGACATAACCGGCATAAGCGAAAGCGAAATACCAAGCTCCCCATTTTTTCCCCATAACATCACCGAGAATTACAGCTAAATTTTCCTGGTCAAGTACATAATAATCAATAAAGTCTCCGCCGGGAATGCCTTGAAATGGCTGATGCCAATGTTGAATACTAAAGCCTTGAAATTGGGGGAAATTATCCGGTACTACTTTTATACGCAATGAGTCCGCGGCGTTATGCAATTCACTGACGATCTTTTGTCTCTCTTTACCGAGACTTTGGATTATCGCAGTTACTTTTGCTACAACAACACGAGGTCCGGCAGTTTTTAGTACATAATCTGTTATATCTAAATCATATCCTCCAAGAATATCTTCTTCATCACTTTTAGAGGAAAGAAATACAAAAGGAATTGCTCTTAATTCCGGTTCTGAAAGAAGCATTTTCCTAAATTGGTATCCGTCAATATTTGGCATCATAATATCGGAAATGATTAAATCCGGTGTGTTTTTTTTTGCTTTATATAAACCTTCATCTACACTGGAGGCTGTTTCACATTCAAAGCCGGCTTTATTAAGATTATATTGAAAGAGTTTAGAAAGAGTTGAATCATCGTCGACTAATAAAATTTTTGCCGCATTTCTAGCAAATGATTGCTCAAGATTCTTTTTTACGCCATAGACTTTGTAAATTTCGGTTCGCCTTATTAATGCTTGAACTTTTAATGTTAATTCATCTACATTAAAGGGTTTTGTTATAATATCATCACCACCAGCATCCATAGCTTTGGATTTGTCTTCCATTGAATCTTTAGCTGTGACGAACACGAAAGGCAACACTCTATAATTTTCATTCTCCCGAACTTTTTTGCAAAACGTATATCCATCCATGTCTTCCATGGTAACATCACAAAGGACCAAATCTATTTTATTATTTGCTAATTGCTCGAACCCTTTATTTGCATTTTCTGCTTCGAAGACTCGATATTGTTTCTTGGTTAAGTTATGGATTAGGATTTTTCGTATCGTTACATCATCATCAATAATTAAAATGGTTTTGGGATTTGTATTACTCATTGCAATCAGAAATTTTGGTTAAAACTTGTAAAATCAATAATAATTAAGATAATATCATATACCTAAAAAGGCAGAATTTATCAATATTTATTATAATGGTGAAAACTATTTGAAACTATTAATTGCATCTTCTTTTGTCTTGAATGATTCAAAGACTCTGTACATACGTGTTAATTCAAACATCGAATGCACGGCCGGTTGAAACCCGACTAGGCGCAGGTCTCCGCCTAATCCAGTAATCTTTTTAAGAGAGACTACTAAAGCTCCCAAAAAAGTAGAATCTATAAATTCACATTCGGTCAAATCAACGACAATTTTAAGTGTCCCCATTTCTATTTCTTGAGTTAGCGTTTTCTTAAACTCCTCAGCCTCTTTTAATGTAGCTCTTGTCAAATTGACGCATTCTACAATAACATCATCATATTTTTCTCTAATAAAGTCCATTTTTAAGCCTAAATATATTTAAAAATTTTAATCGCTTAATCGATTTTCGATTTTATATTTTTCCATTAAACGGTAAATTGTAGCTCTTCCAAGTTGCAGTTTCTTTGCAGCCTCAACGATATTACCGTCAGTTACTCTTAGAGCATGTTTAATTGCTTCTTCTTTAAGTTTTTCGAAAGGAATTATATTCTCATCAATAAATAAAGTTCCGGATGATTCAAACGAGCCTGTAATATCGGCAGCTTTAATATGCGCAGGAAGATCATCTAAATCAATAGTATCTTTTTCAGCAATAATCATACATCGTTCAATGGTATTTTCCATTTCCCGAATATTTCCGGGCCAATTATATTCGTAGATCAATTTTATTGCTTTTTTTGTAAATCCTTTAATGTTTTTCTGTAATTTTTTATTTAAAGTATCAAGAAAATGTTGTG
Source organism: Bacteroidota bacterium (assembly GCA_021783875.1). Taxonomy (GTDB): domain Bacteria; phylum Bacteroidota; class Ignavibacteria; order Ignavibacteriales; family Ignavibacteriaceae; genus FEN-1297. The sequence continues at coordinate 26,198 of JAJXTM010000005.1, read as the reverse complement.
CTAAAACTAAAATATCGCCCCTTCGTTGGCGTAAAGGGGGTAAATTTATAGGAAAAGAATTTAGTCTGTAATATAAATCTTCTCTAAAACTTTTTTCATCAACAGCTTTTTTTAAATCACGGTTAGTAGCTGATATAATTCTGACATCGGATTTTATTAATTCATTTCCACCAACTCTTTCGAATTCCCTTTCTTGAATAACTCTTAATAATTTTGCCTGTAAAAGCATTTCAAGCTCTCCCACTTCATCTAAAAACAATGTCCCGCCGTTTGCAATCTCAAATTTACCAAGTTTACGCTGATGTGCACCAGTAAAAGAGCCCCTTTCATGTCCAAATAATTCACTTTCTAAAAGTTCTCTCGGTATCGATGCACAGTTAACTACGATAAAAGGATTATTTTTTCTTCTTCCGTTATAATGGATTGCCCTTGCGATTAATTCTTTGCCGGTACCGCTTTCTCCATGAATTAATACTGTAATATCGTTATTTAATACTTTTGAAACTAACTTAAATACATCTTGCATTTTTCCGTCAGCCGAAATTATATTATCAAAACTGTATTCTCGTTTAACATTATCTTTCAGGTTTTCAAGTTCTTTTAGCAAATCATAATTTTTAATAGCATTTTTGATTGCTGGCTCAAGCCTTTGGGTATCTATTGGTTTTGAAAAATAATCGAATGCGCCAAATTTTAATGCTTCAACCGCAACTTCTATACTCCCTTGAGCTGATAAAATTATAATAGGAAGATTTTCGTCAATTTGTTTTATTCTTTTTAATATATCAATTCCGTTTAAACCCGGAAGCATTATGTCTAGCAGGATCAAATCAGGTCTGGCACCTATCCTTTTTAAAAGGTCCTCCCCGTTTGAAAACACTTCAACATCATATTTCCATTTGTCTTTAACCCAATAGGTTAAAAGTTTAGAAATAGCAATTTCATCATCTACTATAAAAATTAATTTGTTCACAAAATTACCTCAATTTATTGAACTATTTAATTCCCTCGGAAATTTAACAATTACAGATGTGCCCTTGTTCTCATTACTCTGTATTGATATAAATCCTTTATGTAAATCTACAATTTGTTTAATTAAAACCAAGCTTAAACCTGTTTCTTCAGTATTTTTGTCAATAAAATTTATACGCTGGAATTTTTGAAAGATAGTTTTCAAATTATTCTCAGGAATTCCTATTCCGGTATCACTAATTGATATTTCGAATTCCCTAAATAAACTTTGAGAAGTTATATAAATGCGCCCTTCTTCTTCTGTATATTTTATTGAGTTTTTTAAAATGCTATCTATTACTTGGAAAATTTTTTCTTTATCCCCATTTAAAATAACATTTTCATCTTGAATTTCATGAGAAAGAATAATTTTTTTCTTATTAATATTTGTTTGATTATTCTTGATTGCTTCCAGCATTAAATTACTAATATTAAAGGAGGATTTTATGATTTTTATGGAGGTTTCTTCAAAATGAGAAATATCCAAAAGTTCATTAACTAATTTTGCAAGTCTTTTACCCTCATTAAGAATAATTTGAATAAATTCATTCCTCATTTCATTATCCATATTTGGCTCAGAATAAATTGTCTCTGTAAAACCAATTATTGATGCCAGAGGAGTCCTTAGTTCATGAGAAATGTTAGATATAAAGTCCTTTTTCATTTTATTCATCTCTTCAAGGAAAGCTTTTTGCCTTTTTGATCGCATTCTCTCAATTGAAATTATTCGTTGAGCTTCAATTAATTTTGTCTCAGAATCTTTCATCTTTTGGGCATAGGATTGTAACTCTGTAATGTTTTTACCGTACAATATTAGCCCTTCAATATTATTGCCATTCAAAAAAGGGGTAGCTATTACCTCTAATTCAATTTCCTTAAAGAATTTTGAAATCAAAACTGTGCTGAAGGTAACCCTGGACTTTTGCCTAATTATTTCTGAAAATGATTTTACCAATTGCCCGCTTTTTTTCGTGGACACTATATCAATGAAATGTTTTGACTTTATTTCGTTTAGATTGTAATTAAGATGAGATACCGCAGAAGGATTTATATTTAAGAAACGTCCATCTTTATCGAGAAAAAAAATTAAATCATTTACTGAATCAAATGCCAATTCAAAAATCACATCAAAAGGGAAATTAATTTTTGAAATATCATTTTTTTGAAAATTATCGATTCCAGCTAAAATAGTTGCCAAATCCTTTTTTAAAAGCTTTGCTAAATTATTAATGATATTAATTTTATCTTTTGTATAATTATTTTTTTTGGAAGCGAAGAGAAGCAGACAAATTTTTTTAGGTTTCAAAACCAAATCTTTGGAATAATAAGATTCAAAAAAGTATTCTCCCATAATATCTATAATTTTAGATGATCTCTTTAATTCGGACTTTTGCGGGCATTCTTTTTTTAGATATTCCAAAAAGGATTTTTGGAATATCAAACTTTTGGATTGGGTGTAACTTGAAATAATTTTATTAATGCCGTTATTGCTTTCCAACAAAAAGGCGGAATTGCTGTTAGTTAATTCACAAATAATATGAAGAGTATTTTTAATAATATTAAGCATTGGTATGGATATAAAAATAAGATGAATTTTACTTTAATTCAACCTTTTGCTGGTAGAGTTTTTAACGAGCATATATTCCAGTTATTTAATATATAATAACTGCTCACTTTTCGCTTGATTTACTAAAAGCATTTCAATAAAAAACCCCCGAATTACGGGGGCTCTAAATTATTATTTAAGAGACTTTAATACCGTCTCGGCAAATGATTTGTATACTGGGTCTGCTTTAGCTAATTCTAAATACTCCTTAGCTTTTTTCATGTCCTTCTTTTTACTATATGAAACTCCCATCCAATAATATGCTGCACCTTCACTTATGCTTTTCTTATATTTAATAGCTTTTTGACCGGCTTCAATGGCTTTATCAAATTGGTTTAGCAAAAAATAATCTCTGGCAAGAAAGGAATATGCCGCATCATAATCGTAATAACTGACTGCCTTGCTAAAATAAGATACTGCTTTTTTATTATTCTTTGCCTTTTCAGCAGCCATTCCTAGATTGGTATAAGCTAGTGCCATATTATATTTTACGGCATTTTTAATAGTATCATCTTTTGAAATGTCCAATACTTTTTGAAAATTATCAATTGCATCTTGGTAATCACCCTTGTTGAAGTATACATTACCTAAATTATTATAAGCTGCATCGAAATCTGGTTTTGCCTTAATTGTATTCTTGTATGCTTGAATAGCTTCATCTGCATTATTCAAATTTTGCTGCGCAAAACCTATTTGATAATATATCCTATAATCCTTATCGAATTTTAATGCTGTTTCAAAATCTACAAGGGCATCTTTATAATTTGCCTTTTGAGATTTAACCAAACCATCGTTAAATGGTTTAACCGCAGCTGAGTCCATTGTTTGGCTAAATCCCTGTCCTGAAATGAAAAGAAAGAAAATCAAAATGGCAAATAAATAGGAATGTTTCTTCATACAAATCTCCTGTAACCTTAAATTGTTAATAATTAAAAAATGCGATCTAATTAGATCGGCTAGATAAATAATAGATAAACTTGCGGGGATAAGAGTAATATTTTTCCATTTTTCCGCATTTTGTAATAAGAAAAATATAGACCCTCAACATAATAATCAATATTGTATTTCTTGCATAAAAAACTTTTGTCGTGTGCATCAAGTAATCATTAAGGTGAAATATTTTTAAATAAAATACTAAACTTTTAAAATCAACCTCCGATAATGAAGTTGAGGAACGAATCCTCAAATTAACAAACACCGGGAATGGAATCCCGGAAACAATAATTAAATATACACGGAGGTATATTATGTCATTTCAAATCAACACAAACGTCAACGCGTTATTAGCTTACAATGCTCTTGCGCTAACAACCCAGAACACAGCTAAAGCCCAGTTGCAGCTTGCTACGGGTTTACAAATCAATTCAGTTGCCGATAACACATCAGGCTACAGAGTTGGTAAAGATTTGCAGGGAAAAATTGCTATTATGCAATCTGCTCAAAATAACGTCGGTTCTGCAAAAGATATCTTATCTACAGCTGAATCCGCTCTTTCAAGTATCAACGATCTCTTGATACAAGTTCAGGGAAAGGTTACAGATGCTAATGACCCGACTAAGAACCTAACATCCCTTGCAAATGATATTGTAGCTCTTGGCAATGAAGTTAGCTCAATATTCTCAAATACACAATTCAATAACACTAATCTTCTTAGTGGTGCTAGTGTGCCAACCGGTGCAAACTTTGTATTTCAGACGGGTGTAAGTGAAACATCTACTATCAATTTTGGAACTATGAGCACTTTGGGATCCCAGATTGCTTCATTAACAGGTGCAACTTCTGCAACTGTTTCAGCAATTGGTGGCACAGTAACTAGTTTACAAAGTGAAGTTCAGGATGCACTCGGCAGCATAGGTAACTGGGTACAAAGACTAAATGTTAAAAGCGACTATTTGACTTCAGCTGTTACTAATGCTAACTCTACTGTAAGCAGACTGTTTGATGCGGATATGGCATCGGCTCAATTGAACGCTACTAAAGGTCAGATTCAGCAACAAATTGGAACTACTCAGTTGTACAATATTAATACTGCTCCTCAGAACCTTTTAGCACTATTTAGATAATCTTATTATCTTAACTAATCCCTCTTTCGCAAAAACGGAAGAGGGATTTTATAATTAAAATTTTTATTATTGAGAAGAAAATGTATAACCAAACTCTAGCAAAAAATAATTCTAATCGTTTAAACCAATATCTGGTTAAAGAAATTATGGAAGCAACTCCTGAACAACTGCTAATTAAAGTTTATGATTTTGCTATCTTAAATTGCCAAAAAAATAATCTTGAAAAAACAAATCGTGCTATAAAAGAATTAATCAATTTCTTAAAATGGGACACTGAAGAAAGCAAAGCTGTCAATACCGGATTATTTCAATTATATGACTATTGCCAGGAACAAATGAGAAAAAAGAATACAACTATTGTGTTTAAAATATTAAGTGAATTACGCGATACTTGGCTCAATGCTTTTAAAATGAAGTAGGAGTTTTTATGGCTGGAATTTTATCTTCATCTACTATATCATCTTTGGTTCAATCTTATGTTACAAATCAGTCAAATATTTCTGTAGCTCCTCTACAGACTCAAGTTCAAAATTATCAGAATATTATATCTTCTTACGGCACTTTAAGTACTAACCTTAGTGCTTTGCAGACAGAACTTGCGACTCTCCAAGTTAATGATAATACATCAGTCTTTGCCTCTAAACTAGCTACATCATCAAATTCAACATTTGTATCTGCTACTGCGACCGGAGCTGCCTCTGTTGGTGTGGCAAGTGTTAGAGTAAATCAGATGGCTCAAAACGATACTGTGATTTCTCCCGATATGACATCGGCAACGGCAAATGCAATAACAGGTACTCATCATTTTCTAGTAAATACCGGAGATGGATACGGAGGACAAACGCAAAGTGATGTTTATGTTACTTTTGGTTCCTCTGAAACCAACCAAACAGTTATGCAAAAAATTGCAGCAGCAATTAATTCTAATCAAGCTGTTATAACTTCTGGTTCAAAATCTGCTACTGCTACTTATTCTGGAGGTGCGGCTTCTTTTACAATAAATTTAAATACTACAGGCAGTGCAAGTAGTACAAGTTCTTCTGGAACAAACACCATTATAACCCTCAATAGCGGTGATACCACTTATGGTCAAGTATTAAATGATATTGCTAGTCAAGTAAATTCAAATGTTTCCGGTGTAACAGCAAAAGTTGTCGCTGATCCTAACATTCCGGGAAATGAAATGCTGCAGATGACAGTAAATAATAATTCGAATGATATTTCTATTTCTAATACTTCAGGATATAATATAGTTGGGGATCTTGGTATTGCCGCAACCAAAGAAAAATCTGCTGCCGGATCTGTGACTGCTTCTGTATTTTCTCCTGTTTCTTCGGAATCACAGTTATCATTAACGGCTACTCAAACCGGTTTGGACAACAGAATTATGAATATATCTGATGTAACCGGAACAGCTCTAACTTCTGTTGGATTAAATTTAGGTAGTACAAGACCTACTTTTAGCCAATCTACTACTCCTAACACAGCCGGATATATGTATTCGGATATTACAAGCGCAAACAACCTTCTTAATGCAAAGTTTTCTTACAATGGTCTTAGTTTGCAAAGGGATTACAATAGTGTAAGCGATTTAGTTACAGGCGTTACCTTCAACCTTAACTCAGTAATGCAGCCCACAGATACAACTGTAAATTTATCAATTGGTACAGATACAAAGACTATCCAAACTGAAATTCAAAATTTTATAACTAAATTTAATACCGCATATACTTATATAAAATCAAATTCTTCACCCGGAACCTCCAATCGAGGTGTTTTCATGGGTGATTCAAATGGTAGTGCATTATTAAGCGGTCTTGGTTCTGTCGGGTATTCAGTTGTCAGCGGAATTCCTGCGGGAAATCTAAATTACCTAACTCAAATAGGAATTTCATTTGATCCAAATAGTGGCTTAAGTGTTTCAAACACAAACGAACTTCAAACGGCAATTACAAATAATGCTTCCCAAGTCGAAGCTATATTTAATTCTACAAATGGAATTGCAAATACTTTAAACAAATTTATAGCTCCTTATCTTGGTGCTGGCGGTTATTTAACTTTAACACAGAATTCTTATCAAAATAATATATCAAGTCTTAATGATCGGATAACTTCTGCACAAAACAATATAAACACGTCTGCTAATAATATGACGCTTCAATATCAGCAACTTCAAGCACAATTGACTACTTTGACTAATATGCAATCAATATATAATAGTACAGGACAGTTATTTTAAGAAATGAAAAATTTAATTGATGAAATTAATTCCTTAAGAATATTATTAGAACAAGCATTGGAAAAGTTAAAAAGCGTAAATGATTTGAACTTTGATGATAATCTTAATAGCGCAAAAACTTTGATGGAAAGTTATAATTTCTTAAAATTACAGTTGAAAAATTCCTATCCTATACAGCAATTAGAAAATTATAACCCTTTATTGGTTGATTTAACTAAACAAATTCAGGAAACTTTCGATAATTTATACACAGATAGAAAAAATAAGTTTGCCGAAGTCGGCAAACAAATTGCGATATTAAAAAATAAAGCAAAGTTAATTAATTATTATAGGTGAACGATGCAAATTAATCCGCTCGGAAATCAAGCATATTTTCCAAAAGATTCTACTTCTACAAAACCAAAAGAATCCACGGAAAGCACAGAGCCAAAATCAAAAGATAAATTGGAATTATCTGCTGAAGCTAAAAATATTCAGAGTTCTCAATCATCTGATTCTAAAATTGAGGCTGTGAAATCAAAAATTCAAAGTAATTTTTACAATTCTGACCAGGTTATTAGTAATGTTGCTGATAAGATTATAAAAGACTTAAAATTATAATTCGCTTATTTTGGGGGAAATTCAAATTTGTCTAAATTAAAATGCTGTGATAGTTTGCTAATTAGAATGCAAATTTTTATTATATGGAAGCAAATAAATTAAATTTCTGATAGCATTTTACTGAAACCAATGTCACAAACCTTAGATAACGTTCAGGATAACAAATTGCAATTAATGGGTAAATTAACTGCTAGTTTGTTGCATGAAATCCGCAATCCACTTTCCGCCATAAAGCTTAATTTAGACTATCTAAAAATGATAGAAAAAGATTTACCGTCTGAGGCAATAGAATCTGTTGATGTTTGCACAGATGCATTTTTACGAATTCATTATTTAATAGATAATGTACTGACATTTGCCAGAAAAAATTCAAATTATAATAATGAATGCTCAATTAATGAAATTACACGCAATGCTGTAGATATAATGCTTCCCAATGCACTTAAAAAGAATGTCTATATTAAATTATTTCCTGATAATAACCTTCCATTAGGTTACTATGATAAAAGTAAACTTCTACAAGTCTTTCTAAACTTAATAAGTAATGCCATTGAATCTTGCGAAACTGGAGGTAATATTGCCATAAAAACTTACCGCCAAGATACTGATTTTGTTATTTGGGAGATCGAAGATACTGGTGTCGGAATCAATGATGATGATAAGGACAAAATTTTCCAGGACTTCTTTACTAGTAAGGAAAAAGGAACAGGTCTCGGATTGAGCGTTTGTAAAATGCTGCTTCTTGAATATCAAGCCGATCTATATTTTGAAAGTACTCTTGGGGTCGGAACAAAGTTTTTTATCAAATTTAATCCTAATCTTATGCAAAAAAACAATGAGCTTTAGAATTCTTATTGTAGATGATGATGATTTAGTGTGCCTTTCACTAAAAAAGTTATTGGCAAAACTTGGATATGATGTAGATACTTGTCAAGAGGGAGGAGAAGCCATTTTAAAAACGGAAGAATTCCAACCGGATATTATTTTACTTGATATTTACTTAACTACGCACAATGGTTTAAACATACTTAAACAATTTCAACAAAAATTTTATCATATCCCCGTAATCATGATTACCGGTTATTCGGACGTTAAAATTGCAGTTACAGCAATTAAGTCTGGTGCTTTTGATTTTTTATTAAAGCCGATTGATATAGATCAACTTCAATTAGTTATTAATAAAGCTTTAGAAGGATTACAGCTCCGAGCTGAGGTTGAAAAACTGCACCAAATAATTAAAAGTGATGAATTAACAAAAGATTTTTTTGGCAAAAGTACTAAGATTATCAGGTTAATTAATTCTGTTGAAAAACTTTCTGTGAGTCCAGATACAACAATTCTTTTGGAAGGTGAGAGCGGTACTGGTAAAGAAGTGTACGCAAAATTTATACATCAAAGAAGTCCCAGAAAAGAAGGTCCTTTTATTCAGATTAATTGTTCTGCAATTCCTAAAGAATTAGCTGAAAGTGAATTATTTGGGCATGAGAAGGGAGCTTTTACTGGTGCAGCTCAAAAAACAAAACTAGGAAAATTTGAACTTGCAAATGGAGGCACAATTTTACTTGATGAAATCGGAGAGCTTTCTCTAGATCTTCAAGTTAAATTATTACGAGTTCTTCAGGAAAGAAAATTCTATCGAGTTGGAGGCGAAAAAGAAATTGCTATTAATGTCAGAATAATTGCTGCTACAAATCGCAACCTTGAAGAAGAAGTAGAAAAAGGTAACTTTAGAGCGGACTTATTTTATCGATTGAATGTTGCACGAATTTTAATTCCTCCTTTAAGAGAAAGAAAAGAAGATATTCCAATTCTTGTACTTTCATTTCTTACAGAATTTGCTGCGAAATTTAATAAGAAGATAAGAGGAGTTGATTCCTCAGCAATGGAATTATTAACTTCATATTATTGGAAAGGAAATGTACGCGAATTAAGAAATGTAATTGAGCGAGCAGTGCTCTTAATAGAAGATGATGAACTTAAAGATTTTCATCTCAGTTTTCTTATTAAAAATACTGAATCTCAAAAAGAAGATGAAAATAAATTTATTCTTCAAATCCCTCCAAAAGGTATAGCTATTGATGTCGTTCTTAAGACTTTAATTCAGAAAACATTAAAAATCTCAAACGGGAATCAAGTTAAGGCCGCAAAAATTCTAGGTCTCTCCAGATCGAAGCTTCGATATAGGATGGAACAATTGGGAATAGAAGTAACAAAAAATATTAAGTAGGTTTTACCATTTTTAATGTAAAAGCAAAGGAGCTTCCAAAGTCTTTCTTACTTTTTACAGAGATTTTCCCACCCTGCATTTCCACTAATTCTTTGCATATGACTAATCCAAGTCCCGTTCCTGTCTCTTTTTCTGTCCCTTGTGTGGAATGCTGGTTATCGGTTCTAAATAATAACGGGATTACTTCTTCAGGAATACCAACCCCGGTATCAGATATAATAATTTCAATAAAACCATTTTTCTCTATTGCAGAAATCTCGATTTTACCCCCGGGTTTTGTAAACTTTATGGCATTTGAAAGTAGATTTTGTAGAATTGAGTTAAAGGCATTTGAATCAGAATAAACATCCAAATCTTTTTTTACATCAACAATGATGCTAAGGAATTTTGAATCAGCATTTGGTTTTAATAAGTTTATATTATAATAAATGTCAGAATATAAATTATTTTGAATAAGCTCAATATCAATTTTTTTTCTTTGCAGTCTTGACCACTGAAGCAAATTATCGATTAAATTAAAAAGATTTTTTGAAGATCTGTTTATATTGGCGAGAAATTCTTTTAATTCTTCTTTTGTCAAATCATCAAATTCTTCTGTAACTATATTTGCTAATCCCAATAATCCTTGAAATGGGCTGCGTAAATCATGAGAAATAATTGAAAAGAATTTATCTTTACTTGCATTTGATTCTTCTAATTCTTTTGAATAGCGTTTTATTTCTTCTTCTGATTTTATTCTTTCTGAAATATCTTTTATAACCAATTGATCCGCATTTACATTTTGAAAAACTATTGGGCTTGAACTTATTGAGACGTCAATTATGGAACCGTCTAACTGTATCAATTTTTGCTCTTGAAGAAAGTTCTGCAAATCCCTTTGCTCATTTTTTTGCAATATAGTAGATTCATTTACAAATAAAAAAAAGTCAGATAATTTCTTATTTAATAGATCATTTTCATTGAAAGCTTTAAAAAGCTGAAGACAAGCATCATTAGCAAATATGATTTTTCCAGATTGATGAATAATTATTGCGTTTTGAGTAGTCTTAATGAATTGAATATATCTCTTCTCAGATTCAACTAAGGCTTCTTCGGTCAACTTTACTTTTTCCTGAATCTCAAAAGAACTTAGCGAGAAAGCAATATCATTAGAAATACTTAACAATAGTGATATTTCTTCATTCTCTATATTTCGATCTTTAAAAATCAGATTCAATATTCCAAAAATTTTCTCCCTTGATTCAATCCTTATACTTATAAATTTTTCAGAAGTATCTAGAAAAGTAATTCTGTTTTTGGATGCATTTGAATATGGAACTTCTAATATCTGTTTTTCTGTCAAAACTTTTCTTACCCATTGTGGAAATTCTATTCTGCTTAAATCCGATTCTATTTGCCGGAATTTTTTTTCAGGAACCTCTTCAATAATTGATGTAACATTATTTAAATCATCTATTAATATTACCCATGCACTTAAAATATCGTCAGAGCTAATAAAGTGTTTGCATACCTTTTTTATCAATTTATGGGAATCTTCAGCTTTATTTATCGTTTGATTAATATTTCTTGCAATTTTTAATAGTGAGTTTAACTGGTGAGTCTTTCTTTCAATCTGAAATTTATAAAGCGCTATTTCAATAATAGCAAAAAGTTCGCGTTCATTAAATGGTTTTAAGATATATCCAAATGGCTCTGATATTTTTGCTTTATCAACAAGTTCTCTATCCAAATATCCGGTTAAGAAAATAATAGGGATATTAAATTTAGCCCAAATTAATTTTGCCGCCTCTGTCCCGCTCATTTCACTTTTTAAAACAATATCCATCAATATAAGGTTTACTTTTTCTTCAACTACTGTACTAATGGCATCTTCTCCATTATCAACAATTGAAACCACTTGATATCCGAAATCTTCTAATGTTTCTTTTAAAGAAAAAGCAATATTTTCTTCATCTTCTACGATTAGAATTTTAATTTTTCCCATTATATAAACTTACTTTTTATTTCTTGTATTTTTCTGCTAATATCATTTTATTATCGAAAAATAAATGATTATTTTTAATTTTACTCAAATTTATTCAAAAAATGGTATAAAATCTTCCTGAACCAAATTCTTTACGCTTACAGAAATGCGCTATTCCCCCAAAAATTCTTATGACTAAATTATTTCTTTAAAAATCTCTAAAATAATTTAAATATTTTTCGATAATATCCTAGAGATAAACCGGATAAATTTGTAATTAATTAGTATAAAATGTTTTAGGAGTCAAAATGTCTAAGTTGGAGGATTCTAAAAAGGGGACTTCGGAATTACTGCAATTAGTGAGCTTTATGATTGGCAGCGAGGAATTCGCTATAAATATATTGTCTGTTCAAGAAATTAATAGAATGCTTCAAATCACAAAAGTTCCAAATGCGCCGGCATTTGTTAGCGGAGTTGTAAATCTGCGAGGTAGAGTTATTCCCGTAATTGATTTAAGAACAAAACTTGGTTTATCCACAAAAGAATTTGACAAAAATACTAGAATTGTTGTAGTTGAAGTTAAAGATAAAACAGTTGGTTTTATTGTTGACGCGGTAAAAGAAGTACTAAGAATTCCGACGAATATAACGGAACCACCTCCTGAATTGGTTACTGGAATTAATTCAGAGTTTATAATGGCTGTAGGTAAGCTTGAAGATAGATTAATTACTCTTATTGATATTGAAAAGGTGCTTTCAAACAGTGAAAAAAAATCCCTTTCGGAGGTTGCATAATTGACCTATAAATTTTATAAAAAATTTAATAATCAGTATACTTGTTATAAGGAACGAAAATGAAGAATAAACTTAACTTAATTTCATTATTAGCATTCTTGATGATTTTATTCACATACTCAAAAGTAAGTGCTCAATCTGATGGTTATTTACCGTTCGCAGAAGTAATGCCTCAGCCGGTTGGCGGAATGGAATCTATTTATAAACACATTAGCTATCCTGAGATGGCTAAGAATGCCGGAGTAGAAGGGAAAGTTTACGTGTTAGTATTTATAAATCAGCAAGGACATGTAGATGACGTAAAAGTTCTCAAAGGAATCGGTGGTGGATGCGATGAAGCTGCAGTAAATGGAATTAAAGAGGTTAAGTTTTCACCGGGTAAACAAGGTGGACAACCGGTCAAAGTAAAACTTTCATTGCCCATTGATTTTAAACTTAGATAAATAAAAAATATATTATAATTTAATTAACATTTAGGTGATCAAAGTGAAGTGGTTTTCCAACATAAAATTTATGAGAAAAATTCAGGGAGGTTTTTCAATTCTTGCAATAGTTTCTACACTTGTAGCAATTATCGGTCTTTTACAGTTGAACAAAATGGAAAATGTTAAAAACGGAATATTTCAAAATTATATCGATCCTACAAATTCAATAAACAAGATTCACGCTGATTTCCAAAAAACTCAATTTTTAATGATGAAATTATCGATGCCAGCTTTTGCATCGCAATTTTCTACTAATGCAGCTGAATATAATAGCTTAAAAGTTTCAGTCGATAGGGATTTAGATTCTTTATTAAAATCTAATTTAAATCAGGATACTAAAAAAGAATTAACCGAAATTAAGAATATTTGGGGTGATTATAAAAGTCTGGTTGCCGATGCTATATTAAGCGCTTCAGCTACAAAAATTTATGACATGGCAGCCGATATTGCTACTTCTTCTGGTGAGGATGTGGGTGCGAAGCTTCAAAATAAATTTAACGAAATTGAAAAAATCCTTTCTGCAAATGCTGAACAAATTAAATCGGATTCAACTGCTTCTGTTAATAGTTCTATTATATTTATGCTGATCTCAATGGCTGTAGGTGCTGCAATATTTTTAATTAGTGTTTTTTTCTTAGCTCCCGCAATTACTAAACCTCTTGAAAAATTAAGAGATATTGTTAAAGAATTTGCATTAGGTAATTATGAATTAAAAATTCAAGAAAATTCAAAGGATGAAATTGGAGATTTAGCTGATAAACTAAGAATTCTTCAAAATGCCCAAGTCGAAAAAATAAAAGTTGCCGAACAAATTGCTTCCGGAATAATTATTAAAGTTCCACTCACGTCAGAAAGGGATTCTTTAGCAATCGCATTTAATAAGGAAATTGATACTATTAGTGATATTTTGCAAGAAGCGGACATATTAATAAAAGCAAATAAAGATGGAAATCTTAATTTGCGTGGAAATTCTTCTAAATTTGAAGGAGAATGGGGGAAATTAATAAATGGTATAAACTCAATTCTTGATGCGATTGTTGCTCCTCTAAATGAATCTACTGATGTTCTAAAAGTTATGGCTAAAGGAGACTTTACAGCTAGAGTCAGTGGTGCATATAAAGGGGATCATCAGGTAATTAAAAATAGCATTAATACAGTGAACGAATCTCTTTCCGAAGCTCTTCAAAAGGTTAAAGAGTCAATTCTAGCAACTGCTAGCGCATCTAATCAAATCTCTGCTAGTGTTGAGGAAATGGCAGCAGGAGCCGGCGAACAAACCCATCAGACTGTTGAAGTCGCACAAGCTATTGAACAAATGACTAAAACAATTATTGATAATACAAAAAATGCTTCAATTGCTGCAGAAACAGCAAAAAGTTCTGGAGATAAAGCTTCTACCGGTGGTCAGGTAGTTGAAGATACAATTCAAGGAATGATGCGAATTGCGACAGTAGTCGAAAAATCAGCGGTTACTGTTGAAGCACTTGGCAAAAGCAGTGATGCTATAGGTGAAATAATTCAAGTAATCGATGATATTGCAGATCAAACCAACCTTCTTGCTCTGAACGCGGCAATCGAAGCTGCACGTGCAGGCGAACAAGGAAGAGGATTTGCTGTTGTTGCCGATGAAGTCAGAAAATTAGCTGAAAGAACCACCAAAGCTACAAAAGAAATTGCCGGAATGATTAAACAAATTCAAAAAGATACTATTGAAGCTGTAAATTCGATGAAGCAAGGTCAATCAGAAGTGGATTCGGGTAAAGAATTAGCTAATAAAGCCGGTGAAGTTTTAAGAGATATTATTTCCGAAGCGCAAAAAGTTTCGGATGTTGCTGCATTGGTCGCTGCAGCTAGTGAAGAACAATCTGCTTCTGCTGAAGAAATTAGTAAAAATGTTGAATCAATTAGCAGTGTCACTCAGCAAAGCGCTTCCGGCGCACAGCAAATTGCAAGAAGTGCAGAGGATCTAAGTAATTTGACAAATAATCTTGAAAAACTTATTGATCATTTCAAGATATCTAATGCGGGAAATACTAAAATTAAGGAAAAACATAATTATCAATATGTTAATTCCTGATTTAACTTCTAGTAACTAAATGCTAGCGTATAAATTGTAATCTTTTGAATTTAACTATTTATTGGTATTTATTAATTGCTTCAATGAGTTAAATATGTCTCTCATAAAATGGTCAGATACGTTTAGTGTGAAAATTCAGAGCATCGATGAACAGCATCGTAAATTATTCAATATGATCAATGATCTTAATAACGCAATTAAAGAAAACAATGAAAAAGAAAAGATAGGGATTATTCTTAAAGACCTTATCTCTTATACCAAATCACATTTCGTATTTGAAGAAAATATGATGATTAAGCATGACTACCATGGATATAAATGGCATAAAACAATTCATGATGACCTAATATTTGAAGTGAGCAAAATTGTAAAAAGATTTGATGAAGGTCAGGATATTGTTGCTAAAGAATTGTTGAATTTCCTGCTAAAATGGCTTGTTGAACATATTGGTGGAGTCGATAAACAATATAGTCCGATTTTTAGCCATAAAGAAAAATAGTTATCCGGATTTGTACCAGCATAAAATTCAGCATGTCGAATTAGTGAAACAGGTTATGGAATTTAAGAAAAAACTTACTTCTGGAAATGTTGTCCTTTCTCAGGAAATCCAGTCATTCCTTAAAAAATGGTTGATTGATCATATTATTGGGACAGATAAAAAATATACTCCGTTTCTCAATTCAAATGGAATATTATAAATAATAAGACATAAAAATAAATTCCGGCTGTAATGGATTAAATTAGAGACATACTTAGGTTAATCTAAAGTTAAAATTTAAATTGTATAAAGTTTTTCAGTTGGCTAATAGTGTTCAAAATTAGTCTTTCTTTTTTTGAAGATTTGCAATAAGAAAAGAATAATTTCCGGCACTAATTTTGAACTTTTCTAGAATATTTTAAATATATTATTAAGAATTATGATAATAAAATGTTAAAGCTAAAGATAAATTTTTATAAATATTTAGGAAGCTTTTACTAATGGATCAATTAGCAAATTTACACGGGAATCCGCTAAGCCAATTAATTTCAACTGATCCCGCAATTAGAAGTATGGCTGTCGAAACCTTAATGAATGATAATCTAGATGAAGATTCAGTTAAAGCTGTTTGCTCATTAGTGAGTGACACTGATAAAGGTGTGCGAAATTCTGTGGACTTAATGCTTTCAACTAGTTCTAATCCTTTTGTATCTAAGTGTTTAGTACAATATATATCTTCAAATGATATTTCAACCAGAAATCTTGCGGGTGAGATTTTATTAAAGATCGGAAGTAATTCTGTTGGTCCGATGACTGACGCCCTTTTAGTTTCGAATAATGATGATAAGAAATTTTTAATTGATATTCTGGGTCTTATTGGGGATATAAAGTCAGCTCCGGCTATTTTAGATATCTTGAAAAATAATTTTAATGATAATGTCGTAATGGCATGTATCGAGGCTCTCGGAAATTTAAATTATTCAGAAGCATTAGATACTATCTTACTAGTTTATGAACGAAATGAACTTTATAAACCTACAATTATTGAAGCAATTGGGAAAATCGGTACTCCTAAAGCTCTGGATTTTATTTTTCTAAAGTACAATGAAGAAGATGAGCTTACAAAATTCTCAATGATTGAAAGTCTCGGACTCATCGGTAACGAAGAAGCTTTTTTCTTTCTATTATCTGAATTAAATGAAATTGACGGACCACTAACCTGGCCTGCAGTTGAGTCAATTAATAGTCTTAAAGAAAAATTTGAATTAAATGTCCCTTATGATGAAAGAATGAAGAATATGGTGCTGAAAACAGTTGATGAAGCACCTGAAAAATATCGCAAGGCAGCAGCAAATCTTCTTACTTTGTTTGATGGGGAAGATACATTACTGTCGTGTCTTAAAATTTATGGTAATGATTTTGAAACAGATGAAATTATTAAGCCAAAAATATTAGAAAAACCTTCGACCTTTTTTGAAGCACTCATATCGATTCTGAATGAAGACTCAGCAAACTTAAAAAGCCTTCTCGAATTATCTCTGGAAATCATTTCAATTGAAGAAGGTGCTTTTAAGAATTATTTAACAAGCATTCAATTAAGAAATTTAACAGATACATTTACTAGATGCATTGATAACCCTGATGAAGAAATAAGAAAGCTCACGACTGAAATTCTTTTCGCATTTGACCAAAAAATTGCTATCCTTTTCCTTGATAAAATATTAGAAGATGAGAATGTATGGAATAAATTGCGCCTTTTGGATATCCTGAGTACAATTGATTCTAGCGAAGCTGAACAAGGAATAGTAAAGCTTTCTTCTGATAAAGAAGAAATGGTAAGCGAACGGGCTAGGTTTATTCTTTCACAAAAGTCTGTGGCGTAATTAACCAAAAAATCAGAAAATTAATATGACTCAATTAAATAATGCTTTAGCTTCTGAAGTACAATCTTTCGGTAAACAAGTAGTTGGTGTCAAACTTTCAGATTCTTCTTTTGAAAATCTACGAAAATATATTTATGATAATTGCGGAATATATTTTCAAGATAACAAAAAATATCTTTTAGAAAGCCGTATACAGAAAAGATTGACATTCCTTTCATTAGGTTCTTATGATGATTATTTAGTCTATCTAAAAAGCAGCAATGGTTCAATTAACGAAAAAAAATATTTATATGAAGCGATTACCATAAATGAGACTTTTTTCTTTAGAAATCAACCCCAGCTCGATGCACTTGTCTCATCTATTATACCCGAAATTATTGCTGCAAAACGAAAATTGGGTAAACCAAAAATTAGAATATGGAGCGCTGCTTCATCAAGCGGTGAAGAAGCTTACTCTATTGCTATGATCATTACGGATTTAATAAAACCAAAATATCCAGATCTTGATTTTGAAATTATCGGCACTGATATCAATCATGCAGTTATAGAAACTGCTAAAGAGGGAAAATATCGGGAATATTCTATTAGAAATTCCCCAATTTATTATTTGAAGAAGTATTTTGTTCAATCCGGGAATTCATTTGAAGTTAATCCCGATATCAGAAAGTTTGTCACATTTAAATTACTTAATCTTTTTGATGATTTGGCAATGAAATCTATGATTAACTTTGATATAATTTTTTGCGCTAATGTCTTAATTTATTTTGATATCAAATCAAAAATGAAGGTTGTGTCTAGTTTATATAACTCTTTGAATAAAGGGGGATATTTCTTTATTGGATATGCTGAAACTTTACACATGATATCAAAGGCTTTTTCGGTTGTTAGCTATCCTAAAACAATTGGTTATAAAAAGGAGTAAATATTTAACATGAAAAAAGTAATTCTTGTAGCCGACGATTCGCCGTCTATTAGAAAGTTTGTTTCCTTTGCACTTACCATGAAAGGTTTTGAAATTATCTCCTGTGCCGATGGTATGGAAGCTCTAGAAAAATTGCCAAGCGAAAAGATAAATTTGGTGATTACAGACTTAAATATGCCTAATATGGATGGATTTGAATTAATTAAAGCAATTAGAGGAAATGAGGAATTGAAAGAAATTCCGATTATAATTCTTTCCTCTCTTGGGGGTAGTGAGGAAATTCAGAAAGGAATCTCATATGGGGCAAATTCTTACTTAATAAAGCCTTTTGACCCTAAAAGGGTTGTATATGAAGTTTCAAAATATCTAAATTAAGGATTAGTTATTATGGATTTAAAATTTCTTGTTGTTGATGATTCCGTTACAATGCGGAGAATTGTTATTAATTCTTTAAAAAGCTTAAGCTATAGTGATTTTGTCGAAGCCGGCGACGGTAAAGAAGCGCTTGAAAAGCTGGGAGCTGATAATACCATAAATTTTGTAATCACGGATTGGAATATGCCTGTTCTTTCAGGATTGGAATTGGTAAAAGCTATTCGAAGTAATGAAACATTTAACAAACTTCCGATTTTAATGGTCACTACCCGGGGCGTAAAAGAAGATATACTTGAAGCGCTTCAGGCTAGAGTTAATAATTATGTAGTTAAACCTTTTACACCGCAAATATTAAAAGAAAAAATTGATCAAATAGTTCAGATTGTATAGGAAATATATGAAACAACTAAACAGCATGGCGGATCTTTTTAATAGATTAAACGATTTAAAAGTCGCTTTCTCTTATGGGGAAAAATATATTCCCATTATTCAAAGTATAATTGATTTTATGAAACAAACTGTTCCTTTGCTTGAAACTATAAATACATCTATATCAGATACTGCTGTAAAAATTCCTAAAGCAAAGGACCAGATAAATAATGTTTCAAGTGCAACTGAGTTAGCCACTACAGAGATATTAGATATTGTAGATTCAATTTCTCTGGAAATTGAAAAAATTGAAACAGATGTAAAATCGATCCAAAAAATGGAAGATGAAAAGAAAAAGATTTGGGGACAAATTAAGGAGTCTATCAATGCTTCGCCTGAAGTAATTGAGCTAATAGAAAAATATGAAAAGTTAGATATGATCCGGGAAGAAATTCCAAAAATATTAAATGTTTTTCAAAAAACACGCAATGATGTAAATAATATAACGCTTTCCTTGCAGGTCCAGGATATAACCTCTCAACAACTGGCAGCTGTTAATCATCTTATTGAATCAGTAAGAGAAAAACTTTCATCTTTAATTCAAAACCTAAATGAGTCAGAGACTAAAGAATCGAGTATCCTAAATATTTCTATTCCCAAAGGGGCAACTTTTGATCCAAATGCAGAATATACAAAGTCAACTGAAAAACAGGATGTAGCCGATTCTCTAGTCAGCAGTAGTTTAAATAAAACTACTCAAGACGAAATTGATAAATTATTTTCATAATTATGAGCCAAGATAACAAATATTCGATGCTTCGAGATCCTGAAATGAAGGAAATCGTAGATAGTTTTATTGTCGAGACAAAAGAGATTCTTGAAAAATTGGACCTTAATCTTATTGAACTCGAGAATAAACCAAATGACAGCGATCTTCTCAATGAAGTTTTTAGATCTTTTCATACTATTAAAGGGACCTCAGGCTTCCTTGGTTTAGACAAGCTAACTCAAGTGACGCATCGCTGTGAGGATTTATTGAACAAACTGCGAAAAGGCGAAGCTGTACTTACTCCGGAGCTAATGGATGGAATTCTTGTCGCCTACGATAAAATAAAAGAACTTCTTTCATCTATTGAAGTAGATTTTAATGAAGACGCTCCAATTGATGAAACAGTAGAATTACTTACTCTATTACTAGACAAACTTGATAATAAAATTTCTGATTCTGCTCCCGATAAAACAATCAATACAAAGGATGTCCCGGTTGAAAAAGAGCAAAAAATTGAAAACCCTGATTCTAATACTAATCATGAACTAGAAGCAAAAATTATTGTTTCAAAGGAACCTTCGTCAGTTGCAATGGCAAAAAAAGTCGATAATTCTATAAGAGTTGATGTAGAAAGATTAGATGAATTATTAAATATAGCATCTGAATTAGTTCTAGGCAGAAACCGTCTAGCTCAAGTTAATTCTGAGGTTGCTCTAGAACATGAAGGGACTAAATTATCAAGAGATTTAGCAGATGCCACAAAACAAATAGATTTAATGACTAATGAGCTTCAGCTAGTTGTTATGAAAACTAGAATGGTTAAAATTGGGAAAGTCTTTAACCGTTTTCCGAGATTAGTCAGAGATTTAGCCAGAGAAACCGAAAAGGAAGTTAATCTTATTATCAAAGGAGAAGATACTGAACTTGATAAAACATTAATTGAAGAAATTAATGATCCATTAGTTCATTTAATTCGCAACTCTCTTGATCATGGAATTGAATCTCCTAATAAAAGAAAAGATATAGGAAAAAATCCGATAGGGACAGTAGTATTATCAGCCGAACAGGAAGGGAATCAAATAATCATTACTATTGAAGATGATGGTAAAGGTATAGATCCCGATTTTATTAAAGAAAAAGCAGTTTCCAAGGGTATAATTTCCAAGGAAAAGGCAAAAGAATTGACAAGACAGGAATCATATAATCTAATATTTGCACCGGGATTTTCTACAGCCGAAGTTGTCACAAATGTATCGGGTCGCGGTGTTGGAATGGATGTTGTCAAAACTAATGTTACCAAATTGCGCGGTATAATTAATATTGAGTCGGTCGTTGGAAAAGGTACAAAAATTATTGTCAAACTTCCCTTAACTTTAGCAATTATTCCGGGAATGGTAGTAAAAGTAAATTCTGAAACAGTTGTAATTCCATTGAACTCCGTTATTGAAGTTCTTCGTGTTCATATAGAAGAAATATATACAATAAACCAACATGAAGCTATTAGAAGAAGGGACAATGTAATTCCCTTAGTTGCAATCGATAATCTCCTTTATAGCGATTGCAAATCCGCTAATGATAAAATTTGGCAATATATTGTAGTTGTCGGCTTAGCTGAAAAAATTTTTGGTATTAAAGTCGATGAACTTTGCGGACAAAAGGAAGTGGTAATTAAATCACTGGGCAGCTATTTAGGGAATATTACAGGAATCGCAGGCTCTACTATAATGGGCGACGGTACTGTTGTAATGATTGTTGATATAAGCGAATTGATTAATAAACTTGCCAACTAACACTATAAATAATAAAATTAAAGCACTCGTCGTTGACGATTCTGCTTTTATGCGAAAATCTATTTCTATTCTTCTCGAAAGCGATCCTGATATCCAGGTAATTGCAACTGCGAAAGATGGCCTGGAGGGATATAATTTAGTTAAATCCCTAAAACCTGATATTGTTACTCTCGATATTGAAATGCCGAAAATGGATGGTCTTACAGCCCTTTCAAAGATTATGAAAGACTGTCCTACTCCTGTTTTAATGGTTTCTTCTCTTACTACGGAAGGCGCTGATATTACGATCAAGGCTTTAGAATTAGGCGCCGTGGATTTTATCCCTAAAGAATTGTCTTTTGTAAATGTGAACATCATTAAGATAAAAGAGGAACTCGTTGCAAAAATTAAGGAGATTGTTAAACATAATGTTATACATAATAGATTAAATCGAATACATAGATTAAATCTTCAAACAACTCCAGAAAAGATTCTTATATCTGCGCGTGGTGAATTACCAAGGATGAATTATAAGGCGATTGCATTAGGTATTTCAACTGGCGGACCATTCTCTTTGCAAAAAGTTATTCCTCTTTTATCAAAAAAAATTAATTGTCCGATTTTCATCGTGCAGCATATGCCTCCGAAATTTACAAAATCACTTGCCGAAAGATTAAATAGTCTAAGTGAGCTTGAAGTTAAAGAAGCTGAAGACAGCGAATTAGTTCGCCCGGGATTCGTATACATTGCTCCGGGCGGATTCCATATGACATTAAATAATTCCTCTTTTGGAAGAACTAATATTGTTATTTCTAAAGAGCCGTCTTCGACTCTGCATTGTCCGTCTGTGGATGTAATGATGGATTCCGTTATTGATGTTTATGGTAAATATACTTTAGGTGTAATAATGACGGGTATGGGGAAAGACGGATTTGAAGGTATTAAAAAATTAAAAAGTTTAGGCGGTTATAGCCTTGCACAGGATGAACAAAGCTGCGTTGTCTTTGGAATGCCTAAAGCAATAGTTGACGCTGGATTATCCGATGTTATTGCGCCGCTTGAAAAAATTCCGGAAATAATTAATAAAGTGTTTTAATATGAAAAATGATTTTGAAGAACAATTGTACAGAGAGTTTAGTTTTGAAAAATCTAAACTTAACGGAAACTTAATTAAATCAGATAAAGCACAAATGTTTGGCAAAACAAAAATATCGGTCGAAGAAGAGAGCCATGAAGGGGTAAAAATTATTTTGAAAAAAGACGCAAATGATTCAATTAAAGAAATAAAGTTTGTCTGTTCATGTGGTCAAACAAAATCAATTATCCTGGATTATTCTGAATAATAATTAACAACTGTCCGAATTTAGCCACACTTTCTATATCATTCCTATTCTACCTTAATAAAACACTGCTTCCTTATTGGCATTCATTTTGACCTCACTTCAATAAACATTATTAGGTCTGTTATGCCAAGTGAAATAAAATTATTACAGGATTTTGCGAGCTATTGTGCTCAAAGAAATAAAATAATTTCTCAGAACATTGCAAACATAGGCACAGAAAATTACCGCAGCCAAGATGTTGTTTTCAAAAATGTGCTAAATGAGAATATGAGTTCTTATCTCAAAACTGCAGATGGATTACAACCTGTAGAATCAGAAAACAATTCAACACCTCCTTATGAAATAATAACAGATAATAGCACCGATAAAGTGTCCGAGGTTAACAACGTTGATATTGATAAACAAATGGCGAATCTTGCACAGAATCAACTCAATTATAGTTTTGCAGCAAATAAAATAGGTGATTATTTCAAAGATATAGATAGTGTAATTAAAGGAACACCAGCATGAAAGTAAATACTAATTTCCCCGGATTTAATATTAGCGCTGCCGGTTTAAGTATTCAAAGAAAAAGAATGAATCTTATAGCCGAAAATATTGCAAATGCAGACGTAACCCAAACTGCCGACGGTCAACCTTATAAAAGAAAATATCTGGAAGTAGTAGCTCAAAAGAATCCTTTTGTAAATAATTCTTCTGTCCAACTTCCTACACTTGGGCTTGAAACTACTAGCCAAAATCAAATTGCAAACCCTGAACTTATGCAGAATAATTTATCAGGAAGCAATTCAGTTCCCGTAGCAAGCGAAGTAGTAGATCAGAAATTAGGTGACCTTGTTTACCAGCCCGATAATCCGAATGCAAATTCTCAGGGTTATATTCAACAGTCAAATGTAAATGTTGTTACTGAAATGGTTGACATGATCTCTGCTACAAGAAGTTATGAAGCAAATTTAACCGCTCTAAATTCATCTAAACAAATGGTCAAAGATTCTTTAGGAATTTAATTAAATGAGAATTTCAACTAATATGATCGGCAATTATAATCCGCAAGTTTCTACCGGTAATGTCAAATATGCAAAAACTAATGCTAATACTCAGAAAGCTGAATCAAAGAATATCGGTAATAAAGTCGAGATAAATCTATCTCAGGATGAAAAAAAATATTTTATAGATCTTTATCCGCAAAATAAAAGTGAAATATCGGACTATCATTTTTATCAAAAAAGCGGAAAAATGTCCGGTGTTAAAATTGGTTCAATGTTCGACAAGCGAGGATAATTATGCAAATTACTTCTATACAAAACACTATACCTGAATTAATAAATACGAATAAGACAAATCCTACGGATGACTCCGGATTTGGAAATATTTTGACAGGTTTAATCGGGCAAGTTAACAAGGATCAAGAGAATGAGGATCAATTAACAAAGCAATTTGTTACAGGAGGCAATGTTGAAATTCAGGATGTAATGATAGCCGGTGAAAAGGCGAAAACGAGTCTTGATTTGCTAATTGAAATTCGGAATCAAACATTAGATATGTATAAACAGTTGACACAAATACCGGTATAAAATATGCGAGATAATCCCTTAAGCGCTGTTGTAAATATTTTCAACAAATTGTCTCTTCAGCAGAAAATTGCAATAGGAGTTACTGTTGCAATTACTGCGGTAATATTTATTGTTTTGTTTTCAATTTTGAATCAACCAACTTATACACCTTTATATTCTAATCTATCCCAGGATGATGCTTCCAAAATTGTCGATCAGTTAACAACTCAAAAGGTTCAATATGAAATTACAGATAACGGGAAGACTATCTCAGTTCCAAAGGATAAAGTTTATGAAATTAGATTATCTTTAGCTTCCAAAGGTATACCCAGCTCTGGTGTCGTAGGTTATGAAATTTTTGATAAAAACACTATGGGAATGAGTGATTTTATGCAAAAGCTTGACTATCAAAGAGCGCTTGAAGGTGAACTTGCTAAATCAATAATGGAAATTGATGGAGTTCAGGGAGCCCGGGTTCATATTGTAATTCCGCAAAAATCTGTATTTAAAGATGAACAAAAACCGACAACCGCCGCTGTAGTCTTGCAGTTAAGAAACAACTACTCAATTTCAAAGAATAATATATCAGCAATATTAAATCTTGTCTCAAGCAGCGTTGAAGGATTATCTCCGGGTAAAGTTACTTTAATTGATACACAGGGAAAACTTCTTTCTAAACAGGACGACGATGATCCATTGGCTGTTGCAAGTTCAAAACAATATGAAATTAAAAGATCAATTGAAAATTATCTAGCACAAAAAGCCCAAAGTATGCTGGATAATGTACTTGGTTACGGAAATTCTATGGTCGAAATTAATGCTGATCTTGATTTTGATCAGGTAGAGAAAACTATGGAGTCATATGATCCTAATTCACAAGTCGCAATAAGTGAACAAACGATTAAGACGGATAATAACGGGAAAAGCATGGGTGATTCTTCAGCGCAGCAAACGCAGAATTCGACTACCAATTATGAAATTAGTAAATCAATTCAAAAAGTCATACAAGGTTCAGGAAATATAAAACGTTTAAGCGTAGCTGCTGTAATTAATGATGTACCGACGGAAGTAAAAAAAGGAAATGATGTACAGACAGTTTATAAACCGCGGTCACAAAATGATATGTTTAAACTTGAGGATATAATCAAAAGTGCTGTCGGAGTTGACTCATCCAGAAATGATCAAATTTCAATTGTTAATATACCGTTTGAGACAAAAGATCTCACTATGGATAAAATATCTAAACCTGGCATATTCGATGATCCTCAAAAACTAATGAATCCGATCATGATGTTGGCTGCATTTGTTGCTGCATTATTTCTGTTAAAAGGATTGATGAAAAAATTAAAAAATGAAAAAATAATGATCGGGACATATAGCGGTGGAATAGGTAACTCCCAGTTCGGAGTACCTGAGTTAGCCGGAGTCAAACAGACTCAGCAATTGGGAATGAATGTAAAAAGAAACTTGCTTCCGATTGGAGACTTAGAGGATGAAATATCCGATGAGGCAGTCCGAAAAAGAGCACAACAAGATAAAATTTCTAATTACGTTTCTAAAAACCCGGTCGAAGCAGCAAAACTTATAAATGCCTGGCTTCATGAAGACGAGTTTATATAATTATGGCAAAAGAACAACGTAAAACACTAGATATTCCCGGAGCTCAAAAAGC
>JAJXTM010000098.1 GCA_021783875.1 Bacteroidota bacterium | reverse complement strand
AACGCTTCCAATTATTACTTTTAATTTAGCAAGTATCGGCACACTTGCATCATCATTGGAAAACCATCCTTCAAAATATCCAGTTAATCCAAAAATGCTGATAAACTTCATTTCTCCATCGAGATGAGTGCAAGCAATTGGATACTTCACAGCATCAATTTCGACTCCGCTTATCGGCGAATAGAAATTAATTAATGTATTAGTACTTTCTTCTTTCACAAAACAAGGTAATTTAATTGACATATTTTCGCCACTATGAATTCTTGCATAATATAGAAGTGAGAGCCCATCCTGGTATTCGAAATTAGCTGGAGCTGTAGAGTCTGTCCATAATTGGGGAGGCTCGATTTTCCCTTTCTTAATATGAATGATTGATTTTTTATAATCAAATAAATAGTCTGTATAAGTAGTATATTCCTTTGTTTTAACTAGTCCCCTGAAAAAAACTGAAAAATAATTGGAATTTAATGTACTTTCATATATTTGATGAAGATTAACAAATGGTAAGCCAGAGTAAGAATCGATATAACCTATAGTGCTATAAAACGTTTGTCCATTTTCTTCTTTTTTATTTTCTACTACAATTTTTATTTGTCCTAATTTTATGAATGAATAGCTTACTTCATAAGTCAATTCTTCACCTACTTGTAAGTTTTTGCTTGAATTAAAATAATAGTTTACTTTTATTGTTTTCTTACTGACCAAAACAAATGCAGATAGTATGAAAATTGAAATTAGACATAAAAAAAGAACTCGTTTCATTTTAATCCTGCAAGATATTTAGCTTCGCTAAATAGAGATAAGCTTTTCTGAAATTGATTATCTGCTTTCAATATTTCTCTATACCAGCCTTCATTGTTCCAAATATTTCTTGCAATTTCTGCTTTTAATCTTGCCTTTATATAATCTTTTCCGGAAGCAAATTCTTTTTCATTTTCTTTAATTTTTTTACTATTGGAATATTTTATAAAATCTTGAATATCATATTGAGTGAAATTAAATTCATTTACAAATTTTATTAAATTTGTACCGTATTCCTTATTTATTTCTTCCTTGTGTTTTTCAAAATAATTCAGAGCAAATAAATAGAAGACATTATTTTTTAATAGTTCAGTGATATAGTTATTAAAACTTTCTGATTTTATTATATAGTCTGGAGTAATCCCATCTCCACCGTATACAGTTCGCCCATTATGAGTTTTAAATTTTGTCATTTCAGAGTCTCTTTCTGCTGTATGCTCTATATTATCTCCCGGTTTATCATTGTTCTTCCCTGCATCATCAAAATATTCTTGATTATTAGCTATTTTACTATAATTACGTTGGATTGACCTTCCCGAAGGAGTATAATATCTTGCGATAGTAAGTCTAAGAGCTGAATTATCAGGAAGAATAAATTGCCTTTGAACTAATCCTTTCCCAAATGTTGTTTCTCCTACAATTAGAGCCCTATCCCAATCTTGCATTGCTCCGGCAAATATTTCACTTGCAGAAGCACTGCCATTATTAACTAATATGATAAGTGGAATATTTTTAAAAGGGGCAGATTTTGTAGCGTCATACTCTTCGTCAAATTCTGATCTTCTTCCTTTTGTATAAACTATTTTTTTACCGCCATCGATAAAAAGATTTGCTATTTCAACAGCTTGATTTAAATATCCTCCTGGATTCCCTCGTAAATCTAAAATTAAATTTTTCATTCCTTGCTTTGTTAAATCATTGAGCGCTTTCACAAGTTCATCATAAGTGGTTTCTGAAAATCTTGAAATGCTGACATAACCGATAGTCGAATTATACATAAAATGTGCGTCAATGGAATAAAGAGGGATTTTAGCTCTGGTAATCATAAAATTGATAGGATTCTTAATTCCGAATCTTAATATTGTTACATTTACTTTTGAACCCGGTGAACCGCGAAGTTTTGATCTTACTTGGTCGTTAGTTATTCCGATTATATTTTTTGTGTTAATTTTTATAATTTTATCACCCGGTTCAATACCAAGCTTTTCACTCGGACCTCCAATAATCGGAGAAATAACTGTTAATGTATCATTAATTATTTGGAATTCTATACCCACACCATCAAAATCGCCATTGAAAGAATCTTCAACTGTTTGCATATCCTTTGAAGGTATATAAACAGTATGCGGATCAAGTTTAACTAACATTCCGTTTATTGCAGCTTCGACTAATTTTTGAGTATCTACTTTATCAACATAATATTTTTCGGTATAGGTCAATACATCATCAAACTTTTGAAGACTGTCATGCAAGGAATTATCAGAAAATATTCTTTGAATCAATATACCTAAAACTATCCCCACTGTCAGAATTCCAATAGTAAATGATATCTTAATATTTCCAAATTTCATTTTCATAATTTTTAGTTATCTAACTTGTTCCCATTCTGTAGATAGGGATTTATTGTGTAATAGAACTGCTACACCATTCTTAATCCACGAAGAAGTTACTCTTGGGTAACCAATCTTTCGAAATCTTCGGGGAGATTCAAAAACACGAATGTCAGGTGTAAATAAGATTTTCCCTAGTCGCCTTATTCTCCTAAATAAATCAAAATCTTCTCCGGCAAAAAGATTTTCATTATACCCGCCCAAAGATTCGAAAATATTTCTTTTAATAATCTGGCATTCTCCTCTTCCCATTCCAAGGCCTAAAGAATTAATAATTCGAAAATAATTATTATACCCTATATGGAATAATTTATCGTACATAATTTCTTCTTGCGGAAAGATATTTACTTTACATGTCATTGCTAGGTAATTGCTTTGAGCAAAATTATTTTCAATAAATGTGAAAAAAGAGTTGATTTCAGGAATTAATATATCAGCATTTATGAAAATAAGAATTCCACCAGTTGCAAGTTTTGCTCCGGTATTTCTTCCTAAAGCTATATTTTGCTTTTCTTGTTTTTTATTTACAATAAAAATATCAGAATTATTTATTGCTATCTCTGCAGTCTTATCTATGCTTCCACCGTCTGAGACTATGATTTCAAAATCAAACTTGTTTCTCAGTGCTTTATCATTCAACTGCTTTAAAATAGCAGGTAAAAGTTTTTCTTCATTAAGAGTAGGAATTATTATAGTATACTTCAATTGAATATTTCAGAAATAAATGTCGAATATTATATTTTAATTTCAGGTTTCATTTGGGGGAAAAATATTACATCGCGTATAGAAGTTTGATTAGTTAATAGCATTACTAATCTATCGATTCCAATCCCAAGTCCTGCTGTCGGAGGCATTCCATATTCGAGAGATCTTATAAAATCATCATCAATTTGATGTGCTTCGTCATCTCCGGCTTCCCTCATTTTAACCTGATCTTCAAATCTTGCTTTCTGATCTATTGGATCGTTTAATTCACTGAATGCATTGCAAATTTCTCTTCCTGCAACATATCCTTCAAATCTTTCAACTACTCCAGTTTTAAACCGATGTTTTTTTGCAAGAGGCGATAGCTCTAATGGGTAATCAATTACGAATGTTGGCTGTATCAATTCGGGTTGTATCAACTCACTAAATATTTCATCTATCAATTTAGCTTTTGTTTCCAGCAACTTGGTTTCGATTCCAAATTTAATAGCTGCTTTTTTGAGATCTTCATAGGTTGTTGACAGTACATTTAACCCTGTCTTTTCTTCTAAAATCTCAATCATTGAAATCCTTTTCCATGGAGTGCTAAAGTTTAAAATTTTACCATCATATTCAAAGTCTATTTTATTAAATACTTTCGTACATATATTATTAATCATTAATTCTACAAACGACATCATCCATTCATAATCTTTATAAGGGACATATAACTCCATCATTGTAAACTCAGGGTTATGGGTTTTATCCATCCCTTCGTTTCTAAAATCTTTTGAAATTTCATAGACTCCATTAAACCCACCTACAATTAATCTTTTAAGATAAAGTTCATCGGCAATTCTAAGATATAAAATAGTGTCAAGAGTATTATGGTGAGTAATAAATGGTCTTGCGGCGGCACCACCATACATTGGCTGAAGAATTGGAGTCTCAACTTCAAGATAATCATTTGAATCAAGATAGCTTCTCATTGTTGATATAATTTTACTTCTTTTAATAAAAATATGTTTGAGATGAGGGTTAACAATTAAATCAACATATCTTTGGCGATACCGAAGTTCTTTATCTGCAAATTGATCATGGATGGTTTTATTCCCTTGTTCATCGGTAGTCTCTTTAGCAATCGGAATTGGTCTCAAAGTTTTTGATAAAATCTGTAAATCTGTAGCATGTACGGAAATCTCTCCAGTTTTTGTCTTAAAAGTATATCCTTCAACACCAATAATATCACCAATATCCATTAATTTGAAATTGTCATAACTGTCTCCGATATCATCTTTTTTGAGATAAAGTTGAATTCTGCCCTTATGATCTTGGATATGAGCGAATGAGGCTTTCCCCATTCTCCTAATGGCCATTATTCTACCAGCAATTTTAATCTTTCTTTTTTCATCTTCTTTAAAATTTTTCATAATATCTTCAGAAGATGAATCTACATCGAAAGAATATGCAAATGGTTCAACGCCTTTTTGCTTTAGTAATTCTAATTCTTCATATCTTCTTTTGATCAAAACATTTATATCTTGCTGTATATTATTATCCAAGGGTCCTCCGGTTATTTTCTTCTAAAATTAGCTAGACGAAGACATACTAAGTCCTGTATATTCTCAGCTAATTTTACTGGTACATTAAAGTTATTTACAATTATTGAAAAGACTACCGGCTCATGATCACCGGTAAACGCATATCCTGAAAGGCTACGGACACCTTCAAGAAATCCGGTTTTTGCTCTTACATTACCTTGGGCTTTAGTATTCTGCATCCTAGTACCTAACGAGCCGTCAATACCTGCTATTGGTAAGGAATTATAAAAGGGAATGAAATACTTGCTTTTATACATGTAACTTAAAAGGTCAATAATTTGCCTAGGCGTACACAAATCCAGCCTAGATAATCCGCTACCGTCAACTATGCTCATACCTTCAGTATTTATTCCCATTTCTCTGAATATTTTTTCTTCTGATTCTATCCCTTTTGACGCTGTTCCAATATTTTTAGTTTCTAAACCAATTGTCTTTAACAATTGTTCTGCAAAAAGATTTTGGCTATTTTTGTTTATAACTTTTACAATTTCAGATAAGGGCGGTGAATATTGGGTAAATAATTTCTTCATTTTTGAATAATCTAATGGCTGCGACATATCATTAACATCAATAGGGTAACCGTCAATAACAATGCCTTTTCTTCTCAAAACATCTTTCAAAACAACCATTGCAAATTGTGTTGGGTTATTTACTGTAACAAAAGTCTTTATAGTATCAGAATTTTCTTTTATTGTTCCGTATACAGTTACTACATTTGTGCCTATATCTCTGTATACATTAATATTTGTTATTGAATCATTCGGAACTGCAGAAACTTTATTCAAGATTATAATATATTTAGTCAATGGCTCTATTGATATTTCCGGCTGATGATTTTGCTTATTAACAAAGACAGACAGATTCACACAATTATCATTAAAAGAAATAGCACTAGTTGGAGCTGCAAACCAGTCACTCTCGTAATCCCAACTCCAACCTGTGCCTAGTCCAACATCATCAAATTGATTATCATCTCCAATGATATTTCCGGATATCTCATCGATACCCATGTTTTTTAATGAATCTGCCCAATCATCAAAAACTTTGTACATATCATCATTATAGAACCTTCCGGAAATAGTTGGGTCTCCGCGTCCTTGAATAACTAAATCTCCAGATAATAATGGACCATCAAATTTACCGTTCATATAAATGTTTGTACTAAATTTATAATTACTCCCAAGTAAGATTAATCCAGCTGCTGTAGTGAATAACTTAAGATTTGACGCTGGCATCAAGAGTTTATCTTCATTACGTTTATAAAAATATTCACCGGTCACTAGAGATTGGATAGCGACTCCCCACTCAGCATTGCTAAAATTAGGGTCATTAAAAATATCATTTAGCTGTGACCAGAACTCTGGTAATGTTTGATAAGAATATTTAGGAATAGTATCGTTAACCGATTGCTGTGCAATTATAGGTAACACAATTAGGAATGCTAACATTATTGTAATTAAAAATTTACTTCCCATATTTACTTATAACTCCTGATATTTCATTTCTTGTCAATGTTCTGTATGCACCTAATGGTATATCAGCTTTAAATCCAGCAAAACTTAATCTATTTAGAGCTACAACAGTATAGCTCAAAGCTGCGAACATATTTTTTACAAAATGATTTCTACCTTCTGTAGCAACTACGTTTATAAACTTTTTTGAATTTCTGCTCGTAAATGATATTTTCTCAAATCTTCCCCTTTTCCCATCTATAAAAACTCCAGTCTCAAGTTTTTCCATATCAGCATCAGTTAAATGACGATCTAATTTAACTTCATATTCTCTTGGAATTTTATTACGGGGATGGGTCAATAAATTTGAAAATTCACCGTCATTTGTTAAAAGCAGAACACCTGTCGTATTGTAGTCTAATCTGCCAACAGGGAAAATTTTTTCGTTAGTATTTATTAATTCTACAACTGTTTTTCTCTTTTTTTCATCATCCGTGGTTGTTACAACTCCGGCAGGTTTATTAAGCAAGAAGTATAGATGTCTTTTTGGCTCGATTTTTTCTCCATCAAGAAATACTTTATCCTTTTGGGGGTTGACTTTATAAAAAAGCTGAGTTACATTTTTTCCGTTTACGCTTACTCGATTAGATAGAATCATCTCCTCTGCTTTACGTCTTGAACAAATTCCGCTATCTGCGATAAATTTGTTAAGCCTCGTCGATACTGGTTTGTTCATCATTTGATTCATTTTCTATATTTTCTTCAATTAAATTCATCATTATTTTTTGTCTTTGCTCTAGAAAATCCTCATCCTTCATAATCTCATCAATTTCTCGGGGTTTAGGCAAATCACTCAATTTGTTTAATCCGAAATACTTTAAGAATTCTTCAGTGGTGCCGTATAAAAGAGGTCTCCCAATGCTTTCTGCTCTACCGGAAATAGAAATAAGACTTTTTTCTAGTAGTGTATTTAAAATATAATCAGAATTTACTCCTCTGATAGATTCTATTTCCGGTTTGGTAATTGGCTGTTTATATGCAATAATTGCCAAGGTCTCTAAAGCCGCAGCACTTAATCGTCTTTTGCTCTTTTCCGATGAAAGATATCCAATATATTTTGCATATTCTGGTTTAGTAGCAAATAAAAAACCATTAGCAATTTTTACAATGTGATATGCGATATTAAATTCATCATACTTCTTATTTAAACTATCAATTGCGCCATCAATATCGGCATCTGAAATTTGTGTTTCTTCTCCGTCTATACCTTTTATTGCACGAACAATTTCAACTGAAGTAATTATGTCGTCAGAAGAAAAAATTAATGCCTCAATTATATTTAAATATATATTATCCATTGCTTATCTTATATAATACAAAATCATTAAAATTCATGGATTCTTTAATTCCTATTATTCCAGCTTTAGTTAATTCAAGAAGCGCAATAAAAGTTATAACAATTCTTATCTTATCTCTCATTTCATTTATCATGCTTATAAAATGCAACTCTTTATTTATGTTTAACTTATCCATAATGAATGATATTTGCTCTTCAATTGAAATATTCAATTTTTTAATTTCATGAAATATTTCAGGTTTAATTTTGTCAATAACATTTTTAAATGCTTTTGCCAGGTCAAAGATAGTAACATTTTTAAGTAGAATTTCATACTCCGGAGGTGCAATTTTTTCATCACTGGAAAAATTACCGCGGAAATTAATTTTCCTTTGATTAGTTTCAAGGAAAGAAAATTCTTCTGACATTTCTTTATATTTTTTATATTCTAAAAGAGCTTGTATAAGTTCAGTTCGTGGATCAATCTCTTCTCCTTTTTCATTTATTTCACGCGGAAGCAGCATCCTAACTTTAATATGCATTAATGTTGAGGCCATAAGTATAAAATCACCGGCAATTTCTAAATCAAGCATTTTAATCAGGTTAACATAATCTAAGAATTCTTTTGTAATTTTTGAAATAGGAATATCATAGATGTTTAATTCGTCTCTTTTAATAAAAAAAAGGAGAAGATCCAAAGGCCCTTCAAACTGATCTAATTTTATTTTATACAACGTTAACCCAACATCATTTTATCATGTACTTCCGACATTGTTTCTATAGCAGTTTTTTTACCTCTAATTTCACCATTAATTAAAATATCCATCACTAAATCAGGTTTACCTTCATAATATTTTCGTTTTTCAATAATTGGCTCTAGGAATAAGGATATCTTATTTGCGCACTTCAATTTGCAATCGACACATCCTAAAATACCTGATCTGCAATTTTTATCGATCTCGGACATTTCTTCAGCATTAAACTTTTTATGATATGAAAAGATTAAACAAACATCTGGATTGCCCGGATCGCCTTTCCTTATTTTTTTAGGATCGGTAACAGCTTTTTTCAATTTTGATTTTACAATCTCTGCATCATCAGAAAGAAGAATAGTATTATTTAATGATTTACTCATTTTTGCATCGCCGTCCAAGCCTGATAATCTTGAAAATTTTGTTAGCAATGGTTCTGGTTCTGGGAAAACGTCTCCATAGTTTGAATTGAAACGGCGCGCTATTTCTCTGGAAATTTCAACATGTGGAACTTGGTCTTCACCCACAGGGACAACTTGCCCCTTATACAAAAGAATATCAGCTGCCTGTAAAACTGGATATCCAAGATATCCAAAAATTACATTTTCAATATTTAAATCCTTTATCTGATCCTTAAGTGTTGGGTTTCTTTCAAGGCGGTTGACCGAAATCAACATTGAAAATATTAAATTTAATTCTGTATGCTCTTTTATCTGCGATTGTCGGAAAATAGGGCTTTTTT
>JAJXTM010000097.1 GCA_021783875.1 Bacteroidota bacterium | reverse complement strand
ATATAAAGACGGAGACGGTGTCGGAAAGCATCCTTGGGAAGGTGAGACAAAATTTAATTATACAGGGCCCAAGCCGCCATACGATCAGCTTAATGTAGACCATAAATATAGCTGGTTAAAAACTCCTAGGTGGAAAGGAAGTCCGATGGAAGTAGGACCTTTAGCCAGGATGATAGTAGCATACGCATCGGGAAGGGAAGATGTTAAAGAAATTGTGAACAGCACATTGAAACTATTAGATGTCCCGGTTGGTGCATTATTTTCGACATTGGGACGAACAGCCGCCCGCGGGCTTGAAACGAAACTAGTAGCAAGTTGGGCGCAGGAATTTTATCAAGATCTTCTTTCGAATGTAAAAAACGGAGATTCCAGAATGTTTAATAATGAAAAGTGGGATCCCGAGACTTGGCCTAATGAAGTAAAAGGAGTAGGTTTTACAGAAGCGCCTCGCGGAGCATTAGCACATTGGATAGTAATTAAAGATAAAAAAATCGACAATTACCAGTTAGTAGTACCATCAACATGGAACGCTTCACCGCGAGATGATAAAGGTCAAAGGTCTGCATACGAAGAAGCCTTAATCGGGACACCGATAGCAAATCCGGAACAGCCATTAGAAATTCTCCGGACAATTCATTCATTTGATCCTTGCATTGCTTGTGCAGTACATTTATATGATGAAAAGGGAAAATACGTTCATCAGGTACAAACATTTTAGGAGATGAAAAATGGAGAAGACAACAATTAAGAGAATATATGTTTGGCAGCTTCCAGTGCGCATTTATCACTGGCTGAATGCGCTTTGCGTTACTGTTCTTGTAATAACCGGATATATTATAGGAAATCCCCCGGCACTTCAGAACAGCTCCGAAGCATATATGAGTTATTGGTTCGGCGATGTTCGATTTATTCATTTTGTAGCAGCATTTATATTTTTCTTCAATTTTATATTCAGAATATATTGGGGATTTGCAGGAAATAAATATGCAAATTGGAACAACTTTATACCGCATACAAAGAAGCAGTTTAAAGAAATTCTGCATGTTATTAAGATTGATATATTTCAAACAAAAGGTAAGGAAACTTTGTCCTTCGGACATAATTCATTAGCCGGGTTGACATATTTTTTAACATTTTTAGCATTCCTATTTCAATGCATAACCGGTTTTGGAATGTATGCAGCGATGAGCAATTCATTTCTGCCGCATTTATTTGCATGGATAGTACCGCTAATGGGCGGGGACTTTGCAGTAAGGCAATGGCATCATGTTATGATGTGGTTCTTTATAATTTTTTCGATGGTACATGTTTATCTGGTATTTTATCATGATTATATTGAAGCAAATGGCGTCATATCCTCTATGGCGGGTGGTTGGAAATTTGTTGAAAAGGAAGCTCAAAAGAGAAAGATAACTTGAATACTGCATACAAGCCGGATAAAATTTTGATTATGGGCGTAGGAAACTTAATAATGGGAGATGAGGGAGTCGGAATTCATGTAATTAAAGAATTAGAAAAAAGTCCTATGCCCGATAATATTGAATTGCTTGACGGCGGTACCGGCGGATTTCATTTACTATCGTATTTGCAAAATTATCCATTAGTTATAATGATAGATGCAACTTTGGACCAGGAATCCGAAGGAACGGTCAAAACCATAAAGCCTAAGTTTGCGTCTGATTTCCCAAAGGCGCTCAGTGCGCATGATATTGGACTGAAAGATCTGCTGGAGGCAGTAACCCTTCTTGATAAGCTCCCTGAAATGTATCTTATCACTATATCCATAAAAGATTTAAGCAGAATGTCAGTAGATCTTTCATTCAACATATCTGAATCAATACCCTCAGTAATAAAAGAAGTCAATTCTATTTTGAGAAAAATAAAATAATATTTTTTTATTTTAATTAAGCTTATTCTTTCCTTCAAGTGACGGCAGATTAAATTTATGACTCAGTTTTCCTAAAGCATTCATATTTATATTGCCGACAATATTTACAAAAGTGGCTTTGCCGGTTTTTTCCATAGTAGATACTACAAGTCCGGAAAATTCTTTACTATTGGATGACGACATAACATATACAAAGGTATACTCACCGGGTTCTTTTACCTTTACAATTCTATCCCAATTTTTTGAAGTAAGGCTCGCATCCATCTCGTTCATTTTGTTTAGTAATTCTTTTTTCTCCTTATTCTTAACATCAAACGAATAAACCTTAATAAGTTTTAGGCCCTTAACCATTTGTGAAAGGTCATTGCTATTGCTATCTGCTAAACCATTCATCATGCTTAATAAATGGCTGTCAATATTGACTTCAGTGACATTATCTCCTTTGATAAAATGCGAGAGATTTCCGAAGTCAAAATATCCGGGATATTTAGAATAGTCTTCATCTTTTTGAGCCAATAGAATTGTAGCCGAGAAAATAAACAAGACAAGAAATAATTTAAATAGGTTTTTCATTTTATCCTCCGTTAAATAAATTGTTAATAACTGAAGTGCCCTTTTGAATAGGCTTTGCCACGTCATTATTTAATACCTGATTTGTTACTTTAATCTGCACTCTTGCTAAGATTTTTCCAACCAAATCAAATGATTCCCTAACCTGCTTTTCAGCAAGAGTAACTTGAAGATTTGAATAAGCTGGTTTCTGCTTGGGCTGCCTTAAGAATATAATAACTGAAACACTTAGAATAATTACCAATACAGCGGCAGAATAAGCTGGTTTCATTATAATAAACTTAAATAAACCTTCGAAAAATGTGCCTGATAATTTTTCGTGAATATTCAGCTCTTTTTGAACATTATCAACCACTTCAGCGGGTGCGAAATCACGAGAGATTTTTTTTACAGATTTAGCAACTTCTTTATAATCATTATATATTTTTCTAATCTGTTGATTTGAATACGCTTTTATATATATATCAATTTTATCAATAAGGTTGGCGTCTCCGTAAGCAGCCGAAATAATTTTATCGATATATTTTTCGGTTAATTCAAAATGCTTTTTCATTGATCAATTCTTTCAATTCAAACTGTAATTTTTTTCTTGCACGCAGCAGATAAACTTTAACACTATTCAAAGGGATGTTAAGTATTTCGCTAATTTCTTTATATTTCATCCCTTCCAATTCATAGAGAATGAAAACACTTTTTAAAGATTCCGGCAACTGCCCTATTGCTTCTTTAATTTTTAATTTAATATTCTCCCGCCGAAGTGAAATTTCCGGGTCGCTCATCACATTTTTCTCCGAATAATTGTTTTCAAATTCTTCATCCATTTCAATAAATTTATCAATAGAATTTTGATGTTTACGCAAATAATCCAGACATAAATTATGAGTAGTTTTCATAATCCAGGATGTTGCTTTACTGATATCGAAGTTATCAATATTTTTCCAAATACGAATTAAAACTTCCTGAGTAATATCATCAGCATCCATCCGGTTTCTCATCAGTAAAAAGGAATAGTTGTATATTCTATTTTTATGCTGTTTGACAAGAATTTTATATCTTAAAGACTCTAACATCTTTTTATCATATAGACGAAATGAAAGTGAAAATTGTTACAAGTTAAAAATATGAACTAACTGTTGCCTCTAATTCATCCATAAAAGCAGGTGAATAATCAGGAAAAAAGAAAGACAAACTGACAGCTATTAAAAAAGCGAGCATAATCGGAGGGTTCCCTTTAAGATTACTAGGATTCAGCCTGCTTTTAAATTTTTGAAAGAACTAAACCTCTAATCAGCAATATTTTTTGATTAGTATACAATGCAGTATTATTAATAGAATGCATCTTCCCCAGCTAATTAAACTTGAATATATTAAATTTTAGTTCTTAAAAATCATATCTCATTTCGACTCCTGTCCCGACTGGAGATATGAACGGGAAAATATTAAGTTGAGTTATCCCGTTTTTACCTGAGGTTGAATTATTGTTTTTTTGCGAAATTATATTGCCGAATTCATAACCAAGAAAAATTGCCAAGGGGTAATCGCTGTACCAATGAATCCCTTGGTTAACCATGCTAATTGAAAGCATCGCTTCAATAGTATAAGAGACAGGTCTAATCCATTTTATTCCGGAATAATTATTAGCAATGACAGTAAAAGCAGCCAGCAGAGTGGACAGGTGACCGGAAGGAAAAGCATCATAAAAAGGGACATGCTTGTGATATTGAATTTGATTAGGAAAGAAGTCCCATACACCGCCCGGTTTTGAAGACACATAAGGACTTTGACGCCCGGTGATATGTTTTAATAGTTGAACAACTGCTCCGGTTGCTAAAACGGCTTCTACAACTTCACTAGCAGTTGTTAATGCAAGTTTATCAGTTGACATCCAGCCATAAATTGCGAATGCGCCGGCAACAACAAATTGAAACTTGCCATCACCAAAATTTACAAATAGATCACTTAAATTTTTATTAAACTGTGATTGGTTATAAAATCTATCAGAAGCTCTCCAGATATTGTTATCTAATAATATCAATCCGGCTGTAGCTGCACTTATTCCCAAAAATATGGGAATTTTTTCAATTCTTATATCTTTATGATAAAATTTCACCATATCGCTGGGCAAATTAGTAACCATATTATACCATTTAGGTACTGAAATATTTCTCTCACCTACCTTTTCACTATCTAAACTTTCCCCAACATTATTGTTAGAAATATCTTTTGCAGAATCAGTTAAAGAATCTCCTATCTTCCTTAATTCATCACTAACAGGCATACAAAACAAAACAGTATTATTCATATAAGGAAAAATTGTGCAACTATATTTTACTAATTTAATTTGAAAAGGATAAACTTTTATTGCAACCAATGAAAAAACAAAAGAAATAATTATTGCAGGTAAAAACTTCATATTGATATTATTTTGATTATTACAATATTTTCAAAATACTAAATTTCATTATTACTTGCTATATCTAAACATACGATGAATTGATATTATTTAAGTAAAATAAGTTGGTTAAAACATCAAAACAGGCAACCAAAAAATTATAAAAAATGTCTAATTAATCTTTCTCATAGATCGCCTTTATATTTTCCGATTACCTACATTATGACCAAAAGACCATATAAATCTCGGTTACTGTACCTTAATTTTTGGTTTATTACCTTATCCTATTTATAGTATTTGTACTATTGATTCATAATTTTCTAGATATTATTTTGTTTAAGTTAGAAAGTAAAATTTGCTCTATTCTTATTTAATATCCTCAAATTAAGAATAATCATACTCTTTAGACAAAAGTATTTGAGTAAAATGAAAGCTAAAAAAGAAAAACTTACTCCTTCCGAATTAAAAAAACTTGTTCACAAACTTGAAGCTCGTCAATCCAAACTTGAATTGGAGAATGAAAAGTTTAAATTGATGTTCGATAATTTGTTTGACGGAACCAGCATTTATCTTGAAGATCCGGATCCTTTAAAGAGGAGACTGGTCGAGTGTAATAAACGATATGCAGATTTATCAGGTAGAAGCCGGGAAGATCTACTTGAGTTAAAATATACGCGAAGTCTACAAATTGATCTTGAAGACGATTCAAATGAAGACCAATTGCAAAAGTCAAAGAAAGAAAAGTCATATCGGCATGGTAATTTTTCCTGGACTAGACCTGATGGAAAAGACAATGTAATTGAATATAGAGGAATGTCGGTAATCTGGGATGGAAAGCTTTATACAGTAGGAATCGATCGAGATATTACAGAACGAAAGAAAATCGAACATGAATTAATTGAAAAGAATTTCCGATTGCTTAAAGCTGAAGAAATAGCACATCTCGGATTTTTAGATTGGGATTTACAAACAAATAATATATTTCTTTCAGATGAAGTATATGAACTTTACGGCTTACCAAGGACAAGTCATTTTACTACGCCTGAATTCGTAACAAAAGTTGTTCACCCTGATGATCTAAAATATGTTAGTGAAAGATTAATGGCGGCAATTAATGAAAATCAAGCTTACAATGTTGATCATCGAATAGTACGTCCGGATGGTGAAATTATTTGGGTTCAGGCACAAGCTGAATTATCAAGAGATCAATCAGGGAATCCAGTAAAACTCCTTGGTACAATATTAGACATTACTTTGAGGAAAAACACTGAAAATTCTTTAAATAAATCTTTTCAAACTTTAAATACTCTTTATGAAATAACAAAGCAACTCGGATTATCTTTAAATATAGAGGAGGTTGGTGCAAAAATATTAGAATCTCTTGAGAAGCTTTTAAAATGGCAAAGAGGCTCAATATGGCTTCTAGATAAAGATAAAAATGCGATGCAGCTTATTTCTCATAGCAAAATGGGATTAGACGATGTTAATTATAAAAACGAAATTGAAAGAGTAAAGAATATATTGTCGGCTGATAGTGGAGGTATAACACGATGGGTAATAATGCACGGGAAAACCATTCGTTCCGGAAATATAAAAACGGATAAAAGATATCTCGAAATTGATTCAAATATAAAATCCGAGCTATGTGTACCTATAGTATTAAATGGAAATTCTATCGGCTGTATAAATGTGGAGAGTTGTGAAGAAAATGCTTTTTCTGAAGAAGATGAAAAACTACTGATAACACTGTCCAACATTTCTACTTCTGCAATCAATAATGCTCAGCTATTTAATAATTTGGGAATTGAATTAAAAGAAAGAATCAAGACAGATGAAAAGATTATAAAGCTTAATGAAGAACTGGAAAAGCGGGTAATGCAGCGAACTGCAAAATTAGCTGAAGTCAATAAAGAATTGGAATCTTTTGCATATTCTGTTTCACATGATTTACGTGCGCCTCTTCGATCCATTATGGGTTTTTCCGAAATAATATCGAAAAGATATAAAGACAAATTAAGCGGAGAGAGTCTAGAATACTTTGGTTATATTCTTGAGGCAAGCAGAAATATGTCCAATTTGATAGAAGATCTTTTAAAGTTCTCAAGACTTAAAAAAGGCGAAATAGAAAAAGAAGAGATTGATTTAAATGAGATTATACAGACTGTTATACATAGCCTAAGCCATGATATTAACAATAATAATGTAAAGATAGAATTTTCA
Source organism: Bacteroidota bacterium (assembly GCA_021783875.1). Lineage (GTDB taxonomy): Bacteria > Bacteroidota > Ignavibacteria > Ignavibacteriales > Ignavibacteriaceae > FEN-1297. Next base: position 1,936 of record JAJXTM010000097.1, on the reverse strand, counting down.
GATAATTTGCCGATAATTAAAGCTGAAAGAACTTTAATGGGACAAATTTTGACAAATTTAATAAATAATTCGATAATGTATCATAGGAAGGGAATTAATCCGGTAATAAAGCTTTCGGCTGAGGAAGATAATGAAAATATTATAATAAAAATTATTGACAACGGGCAAGGAATTCCGAAAGAGCACCATGAAAAGATTTTTAATATTTTTCAACGCTTGCACCCAGCTGATGAATATCCAGGCACCGGAATAGGTTTGGCTATTGTAAAAAAAGCTGTCTCAGCACTTGGGGGACAGGTATCTTTGGAATCAGAAGTTGGCTTGGGAAGTACATTTATGGTATTGCTGCCAAAAAACTAATAAAGTGACTAAAGTACTTAAAGTACTTGAAATACTTTAAGTACTTGAAATATTAAAGTATTTTAGGTATTGGACGTAATTAAATTATAAAAAAAGGGGGATAATGTGAATAATATTGAATTTAGTAAACAATTGGAAAATAGGACTAAGAAATTTGCAATTGATATTATTGAATTATCAGCTTCATTATTAAATACGGCTGAACTAAAAGTTATTAAAAATCAAATTTCAAAATCAGGTACTAGTATTGGAGCAAACTATAGAGAGGCTAACCGATCAAGAAGTAAAGCAGATTTTCTAAATAAAATTAAAATTTGCGAAAGCGAAGCTAGTGAAACAGTTTATTGGTTAGAAATATTAATAGATTTGAATTGTAGAGATAATAAAAGTATTCAAATAATTTTGGATGAAGCTAAAGAGATTTTGGCTATTTTTACATCTGTAAGCTGCAAACTTCAACTTTAAGTACTTGAAATACTTGAAGTTATACAAATAATAGGGGAAATGAAAATGGAAAAGTTAGTTCATATTTTGCTTGTGGAAGATAATAAAATGGATGTTGTGCTTACGCTGGATGCATTTAGGGAGGCACATTTAGCAAATAAAATTCATGTTGTTAATAATGGAGAGGAAGCACTTCAATATATTTTCGGAGAAGGAAAATTTTCTAACCGAAAGGTTTATACAATGCCAAACTTAATACTGCTGGATTTAAAAATGCCCGGAATAGACGGGTTTGAAGTCTTGAAAAGAATTAAGAATACTCCCGAAATTAAAAGAATACCGGTAATAATTTTAACTTCGTCAAAAGAAGAAGGCGATCTTTCAATGGGATATGATCTCGGTGCAAATAGTTATCTCGTAAAGCCCGTTTCTTTTGAAGGATTTTTAGAAGTTGTAAGAAAGGTAACTGATTATTGGATTACACTAAATGTCGAGCCTCCGGTAAACGGCAAATAATAAAGTAAGAATGAATTTATAGGAATAAAAGCAATGGCAGAAGGTATTCGAATTCTATATGTTGATGATAATCCCGGCGACAGGGCTTTAGTACGCGATTCTTTGGAAAAAGAACATGGCGGATTTATAGTCACCGAAGCAAAATCTAAAGATGAATTTGAAAAAATAATCAAAGAGCAAGAATTTGATTTGGTATTAAGCGACTTCAATATTATGGGTTTTGGGGGACTGCAAGTATTACAGACAGTCAGATCAATATCTCCGAATATCCCGGTCATTATTGTAACAGGAACCGGTTCTGAGTCAACTGCTATTGAAGCAATCCATAATGGGGCAAATGATTATGTAATAAAGACTATCAAGCACATACACCGATTGCCAAAGACAATTATACAAGCATTAGAAAATAAACGCATACTCGATGAGAAAGAAAATGCATTTAAAGATTTAGCAAAAATGAACAGGGTTTATGCGGTTATAAGTCAAATTAACCAGTTAATAATAAAAGCGGAAAATCGGGAAAAACTATTCAGAGAATGCTGTGATATAGCTATTAAATACGGAAAATTCAGGATGGTTTGGATTGGACTGATCGATTATGAAAATGAGATAGTCC
>JAJXTM010000096.1 GCA_021783875.1 Bacteroidota bacterium | reverse complement strand
ACTTTATTTATTGTGACTAAGATTAGATAAAAAGAATTTTGGACAATACTGACTTTAAGGTTTAAAAAAATTTTGTTAATTTGAGATAGCGGATTAGGAGTATTGTAATTTCAATCTAATTATCAGGAGATGTATGAAAATATTAGCCAGAGCTTTAATAACTATTGCAGTTCTTGTTTTGCTATTTTTTATTTTTCTATATTCAGGTTTCTATAATATCGGAGCTACATCACCACACAACAAGTTAACACTTTGGGTTATATCAAAACTAAAAGACAATTCAATTGAGCACCACTCAAACAGCATTATTGTTCCTAATTTAAACGACACGGCAATGGCGGCGGCAGGTTTCCTCCGCTATAGAGAAATGTGTGTAGGCTGCCATGGTGCACCCGGAGTAAAACAGAATGAAATAGCGGCAGGACTTTATCCAAAACCTCCGAGGCTTTACAAATCTATTGTCGATTTAACCCCGCAAGAACTTTTCTGGATAACAAAAAATGGTATAAAAATGACAGGAATGCCTGCATTCGGACCAACGCATACCGACAAAATGATTTGGAATATTGTAGCTTTTATGAAAAAATTACCGAAAATGTCTGCTTCTGAATATCATTCAATAGAAGTCAAAAATAAGTTAAGGTATGTTGAATAAATCATTGATAAAATATTTTACTTGCTTATAAGTAGGAATAATTCAAAAAATGAGTTTTAAGACTCATCATATAGAGGCAAAGTAAAACTAAACGTACTACCTGAATTTACTTTACTTTTGATTAACAATTTGCTTGAATTTCTTTCTAGGAATTCTTTAACTAGAAGAAGTCCAAGCCCGGTTCCATATTCCTTATCTGTACCGGGAGTAGAATTGATTTTATTATTATATATATTTTTTATATCACGTTCATAAATTCCAACGCCATTATCTTCAATACAAATATTAATCCTTTTTTCTTCATTTTCATTATAAATTTCTTCGGCAAATACCTTTAGATCCCCACCCTTTTTAGTAAATTTAATTCCATTAGAGACTAAATTCTGGATAATTGAATTAAGCATATCCTCGTCAGCAGAAACATTGATGTTATTATCTATATTCAGCATAAGATTGATTTGCTTTTTTAATGCATTACCTTTAAATAAGTTGATGCAGGATTTTACAAGTTTATTTAGATTAATTTTTTTAGGATTAAAATCAATTCGTCCTAATTGAATTCGAGAATACTGAAGTAAATTGTTAGTCATATTAAAAAGACTTTTTGAGGAATCATAAATAACTTTAAGGTACTCCAGTATTTCATCATGCGTTAAAGTATCAAATTCAGTGATGAGTATTTCTGAAAAACCCAATAAAGAGTTAAAAGGGCTTCGGAGATCATGAGAAATTATTGAGATTAATTTATCTTTAGTAGAGTTAAGATACCTAAGTTTTTCTATCAATTCATTTTTCTCTTGTTCAACTCTTTTTCTTTCAATTGATCTGGAAATTGCAAAAGATATTACTTCAAGTATTTCTTTTTCAGGATTACCGTATGTTTTTTCATTATTATAATCTTGGACAACTAAGACGCCGATTGTAGATTCTTGAATTTTGAGCGGAATCCCCAGCCAAATTTTTGTTGGCTCACCGATAAGGTCAACTTCTCCTTTTGAGACTAGTTCTTCATCCATCTTCCGATTAACCAAAATTGATTTACCGCTTCGGAGGACATATTCTGTAAGTCCTCTTCCCAGTCTTTTATGAGGTGCAATCTTTTCAACCTGATCAACAAAATAAGGAAAGCTGATTATGTTTTCACCTTTATTATGAAGTGCAATATAAAAATTCTCTGCCGGCATTAATTCCTTAACAGAGGAATGGATTAATTTAAAGAATTCGTTAATATCACTTTCAGAATTTGAAGCTTGAAGAATTTCCCTTATTACACGTTGGACATTATCATTGTTTTTTTTCTCTGTAACATCCAATCCTGAGCTTAAAATGCCTGCAATATTTTGAGACTCATCATATATTAGCGAATTATGCCAATAAATCAGTCTTTCATTTAAAGACTTAGTCAGAATCAAATTTTCATTTTCTTCTAATATCTTTGTATTTCCGCTTAGAAATATTTCAGACTTCTGAGTAATCTCTTCCTTAAAATTTTCAGGAATAAAATTATCAATCCAATTTTTCCCGATAATTTCCTTTTTAGGAAATCCTAAAATCTTTGAACCCGAGCTATTGATAAATTCGACATTACCTTCAACATTGGTATAAAGAAAAATTGTATCAGATAAATCTAAAATTGAAAGTAATTTTTCATCCTTTGATTTTAAAACAGAAAAGAAATCAATATTTGTAACGGTATTCATTTTAGGTTCTCAAAATATTAAATAGTTAAACTCAATAAATGAAATTATTCCTACATAATCAATTATTATTATTAAATTATTTGATTAAATTTTGGAAAAATTAAATAATAAGCAAATATTTTGAGGCAAATTAATTTAATAGAATTGACTGTTAAGTAAGGAATTATTATTTTTATATAGACTAAATCTTAATAATATAGAGAAACATAATGAGATCGGCTGCAGAGTTAAAATACGGAGAAAAAGGGATGATTGATTTTATAGATGAAAGTCATCCTTCGGCAAGGCGAATTTTGGAAGTTGGGTTTACGCCCGGACAAGAGATTCAATTAATATCAAAATCAATTTTTAGCGATCCAATGGCATATTCGATCAGAGGTACATTAATAGCAATCAGAAAAAGTGAGGCAGAGTGTATAAAGATACTATGAATATTGGAGTTCAAAAACAAATACCTTTTATTACTTTAATAGGTCCGCCTAATTCCGGGAAGACCACTCTTTTTAATTACATAAGCGGTAAAAATTTTAAAACTGTTAATTATCCCGGAGCGACTGTTGAATATTCGATTGCAAAAATCCTAAAAAAATTTAATTTCGAAGCAAATTTATTAGACTCACCCGGCATAATCAGTCTATTCCCTGAATCGTTAGATGAAAAGGTTTCTATAGACGCTATTTATAATCATCCTAAATTCGGATCACCGGATGTTGTTATAATTACTGTAGATGCAAGCCAACTTTCGAGACATTTATTATTAGTTCATCAAATGATTGAAGCTAAGTTTAATGTTATAATTGCGCTTACGATGATAGACATGCTTAATAAGAAGGGACTTGATATTTCAATTCCTGATTTAGAACTTTATATAGGCTGTAAAATTATAAAAGTAGACGGCAGAATTGGTAAGGGAGTAGATGAACTGCTTGAAGCAGTAAAGAAGGATATAGCTAACCCTAAATCGAATAGAAAAACAAATCCAATATTATCCGGGCACAACAATCAAAGTGCAACTTTGATAGAATTATTTAAGAGAATCGAAGATATTGAGCGCAAAGTTCTCATTCCATATAGTCTTTCAAATAATGACATAGACCTCACGGCAGCTAACGATAAATTAAAATCGTTAAGTAATTTATTAAACATAAAAAGTGCAAAACAGCTTGATCCAATGACGTTAAAGATAGATAAGGTCATACTACATAAATATTGGGGATTAGCAGTTTTTTTTATAATAATGTCAACAATATTTACATCTATATTTTGGCTTGCTTCGCCGATTATGTCTATTATTGATGATGCATTTGGATTTCTTGCATCGCATGCTTTTTCTATCTTAGGGAATACTTGGTACGGTGATTTTGTATCAAACGGGATAATTACGGGTGTCGGATCAGTTCTAATTTTCGTACCTCAGATATTAATCCTTTTTTTGATCCTCGGAATTCTGGAAGACACCGGTTATCTAGCTCGCGGGGCAATGTTAATAGACAAGCCGCTTTCAAAAATTGGACTTAACGGAAGGTCATTTGTCCCCATGCTTTCCGGCTTTGCATGTGCAATTCCGGCAATGCTGGCTGCGCGGACTATTCCAAATAAGAAAGAACGGCTGTTGACAATTTTTATCATCCCTTTAATGAGCTGCAGCGCTAGGCTGCCGGTTTATGCTTTGCTTATCGCATTCTTATTCCCTGCCGGTAAAGCTTGGTTAGCCGGTATATTTTTAACATTTATTTATCTATTCAGTACAACTACTGCGGTAGTCGTAGCAGCATTATTAAATAAATTTCGGAGCAAGCTTTTTTCGGATAAAGATAGGTCATCTTTTATCTTGGAATTACCTTCATATCGAAAGCCTAAATTTAGTGTTGTCTTAAACAATGCTTATCATAGTTCTAAGCTATATTTCAAGAAAGCAGGTCCGATAATTTTAGGTTTTTCAATGATACTTTGGTTTTTGACATATTTCCCAAATACAACACCAAAGATAAATGGATCAGGTTTATCACAAGACAAGATAATTCAAATTCAAAAATCGGAAAGATTGGCATCTTCCTATGCTTCCGATTTAGGGAAATTTATAGAACCGGTGATGAGACCATTAGGATTAGATTGGCGAGTCGGCGTTTCACTTATTTCTGCATTTACTGCAAGAGAAGTTTTTGTAAGTTCATTAGCATTAATATTTAAAGTTACCGAAAGAGGTCAGCCACTTCAGAATTCAATTATTGAAGCGATGAGAAAAGCTACCATTGAAGGTTCCGGACAAAAATTATTTACCACATCCACAATTATCGGGCTAATTGTTTTTTTTATTTTCGCTCTTCAATGCCTCTCTACTATTGCTGTCTCTAAAAAGGAAACCGGAGGATGGAAAATACCGCTTATACAATTATTTGTTTTCACTACCTCTGCATATATATTTGCATTTTTAGCAGTTAACGGTTTAAAATTGATAGGCATTCCATAAGTCTTTTACCAGGAATATTTAATAGATTTAGGAATTCTTAATTCAGATTAAGACTTTGTAAGTTACAAAATGATTTTTTCTAAGATTTTTTTATTAAAGGACAAAATAGGATTAAATTGAAAAACGATCAAGCTAGAGATATTTTTAGGACTTTTCTAAAAAATGGGAAGAATAGAATTACACCCGAAAGGTTTGAAGTTCTTGATTCTGCCTTAAATTATATCGGTCATTTCGGTGCAGATGATTTGTTTATTATTATGAAGAGGAATAAATCTAGAGTTTCCAGAGCGACTGTTTATAATACTCTTGAACTACTGGCTCAATGTGATGTTTTAGTAAAGAGAAATTTTGGTGATAATATAACCCGATATGAAAGCAATTTCAAAAAAAACAAGCATGATCATTTAATCTGTATGGATTGCGGACGAATAGTAGAATTTTCCAATGCGAATATAAAAAAGCTCCAGGAGGAAATTTCTAAGGAGTTAGGATTTGATGCAGAAAGCTTTTCGTTTAATATTTTTGCAAGATGCAAAGATCCTAAAACCTGTAAATACAAAAAAAGTAAATAAGCTGTCTTAATTGTAGGATTTAACATGACTATTAGAAAATACCCGATTGAATGGGTAAAGAATAGTTTTTCGATAAAGATATTTTGTTCAATACCCAATGTTGCAACCGGAATTATAATCTCTACCGGGAAAAATTTTTTTGTAGTTGATCCGGGAGACGGAATTCTACGCGACCTGAATAATGAAATCGGGATAGAAAAAATACTAGCAATTTCTGACTTATTTATAACGCATGGACATCATGATCATGTAGGAGGAGTTTGGTCTCTATTGACATATATGCGTGTAATGAATAAAAAATCCCCCTTAAATATTTATTATCCAAAAGGTTGTATTGAGATTATTAGTATATACAATGCTTTTATTAAAGTTTACGAGGGCTCCCTTCCTTATAAAATCGTACTACATGAAATTGACGGTGACAAGAAATTATCGACAAAGAAAGTCAAAGTCCAACCATTCCCTGTTATTCATAAAGAATATTTGACCAACAGATCAGGTACAAGATTAGTCCCGGCGCTTGGGTTTAAATTTAATTTTGAAGGAATTAAAATATGTTATGGCGGCGATACTGCCTACTGCGATGAATTAGTAAAAATGGCTAAGGATTCGGATCTTGCTATTATTGAAGCCGGGCACGATGACAATACTTCGGATGATATGCATATGACAATGAAAGAAGCAAAATCAATAGGCAAGTCAGCAAAAGAATTTTTTCTTGTTCACGTACCTGAAAGACATAATTTTTAAACTAAATATATTATAACCAAAATAATTATGAAAAGATACTGGCTTATTAAAAGTGAACCTGATGTTTTCTCCATCGATGATTTGTCAAAAAAGAAAGATAAAACAACTTTTTGGGATGGAGTCAGGAATTACCAGGCAAGAAATTATTTAAGGGATGAAATTAAATCCGGTGATGGTATATTATTTTATCACAGCAACTGTGAACCAAATAATATAGTAGGAATTTGTGAAGTAGTAAAGGAAGGTTATCCTGATCATACACAGTTTGATCCAAGCAGCAGCCATTACTTTCCTAAAAGTGATCCTAAAAATCCGACTTGGTTTATGGTAGACATTAAATTCACAAAGAAGTTCAGTCATAGCATTACATTGGATGAGATTAGACAAAATCCCAAACTAAAAGACATGAAGGTTATTCAGAGAGGCAACAGATTATCAGTAATGCCTGTTACAAAAGAAGAATGGGATGAAATTGTTAAAATGGGGAAATAATGAATAGAGGTACAATTCTAATAATAGATGATGAAATTGAGCTTCGCCAATTACTTAAGAAACTTCTTATTTTGGATGGATACAAGATTTTTGAAGCGCAGGATGCAATATCAGCTTGGGAAGTTATAGAAAAGGAGGACCTGCAAGTAATTATAATTGACGTTAAGCTCCCTGATGCCTCAGGGATAGATTTAATTCCCAAAATTAAAGAAATGTATCCTTTTACGGAAGTAATTGTTATAACAGCCTATGGTACTATTAAAGACGGAGTTCAGGCAATAAAATTAGGTGCTTTTGATTATATAACAAAAGGAGACGAAGATAACAAGATCGTTCCTGTTGTTGAGCGGGCTATGGAAAAAGCACAGATGAAATCTAGAATTGATCAACTTGAGAAAAAGGTCGGGCAAAAATTTAATTTTACTAATATTACCGGTCAATCACTGCTTCTTAAAGAGGCAATAGATATTGCAAAGAAAGTTGCAGAAACCGATACGAGTGTTTTAATTCAAGGCGAAACTGGAACAGGCAAAGAATTATTTGCGCAGTCGATTCATTATGCAAGTCAAAGGAGAACAAAACCTTTTGTAGCCATAAATTGCAGCTCATTTACGAAGGAATTGCTTGAATCTGAAATGTTCGGATACAAAGCAGGAGCTTTTACCGGGGCTAATAAAAACAAGAAAGGATTGTTTGAAGAAGCTAATTTGGGAACTTTATTTTTAGATGAAATTGCTGAAATGGATATTTCAATTCAATCTAAATTACTAAGAGTACTTGAAACTAATAGCTTTATAAAATCAGGAGACACGAAAACAACTTTTGTCGATGTAAGAATTATTGCTGCCTCTAATCGTAATCTTGAAGAAGAAATTAAAAATGGTCATTTCCGCTCGGATCTTTATTATCGTATTGGAGTAATGAAAATAAATCTGCCTTCTTTAAGAGAAAGGAAAGAAGATATTCCGTTGCTTGTCAATGGTTTTGTAAATTACTATCAAGTTAAATTAAGAAAGAGCATAAAAAAAATTGATGATGAGTTTTTACAAAGATTAATCGAGTACAATTTCCCGGGTAATATCCGTGAACTAAGGAATTTAATTGAGCGCGCTATTATTCTTACAAATTCCAATGAGTTAAAAGTGACATCTCTACCGTCAGAATTATTTGAAAGTAGAATTGGATCAAATCCAATATTTAAGGGGATTGTAAATCTTGAAGAATTAGAAAAAGAGCATATATTAAAGGTCTTAGATCAATCGAAAGGAAACAAAACAAAAGCTGCAGAACTTCTTGGGATTGGACTAACTACATTATACAGAAAGCTTCAAACTTACGGCATTGAATAACATAACTTTTAGATTTCCCTCCGCAAACACCCCCAAATGCAAATGAATCCATTTTATTTTCCCATTTTAATGAACCTATAATCTTATTATAACTGAAATATTTTCGCTTTTCACGAATTAGAATTCATCTAAATAACATTCCATTTTGAAAAACAACCATGCCGTTATGATAAGGTCAGATTTAGTTTCCTTTTACTATATCCGGATTACATTTTCTTAAACGTTTGGCGCATCATCTTTTAGGCATTAATAATCAGAATCAAATTATTGGCATTCAAATTGGGTATCTAAGGTTAAAAAGGAAAAACACAAAATGGTAATTTATCTTACATTTTTGGCTGTAGCTTTATTTATAATTTGTTTCAAGTCTATTAAATTTTTTGATCACCTCAGTTAAGGAGAATTAAGTGACAATATTATTAATTATTAGCATTGCAGTATTTATTTATCTTCTTTATGTATTGATTAAACCTGAAAAATTTTAGGATAAAATATGAATAGTGAAATCTTAGGTATTTTAGTCATTCTTTTTTTAATGATTAGTATGTCGTATCCTTTAGGGAAATATATAAGCAAAGTATTCAAAGGTGAAAAAATATGGACTGATTTCTTTGAGCCTCTAGAAAATTTTATATATAAAATTTGCGGTATTGATGCGAATAAGCAGATGGACTGGAAAGAAAATATGATAGCTATGCTAGTGCTGAATGTATTTTTTTTCTTCTGGGCATTTTTAGTTTTCTTATTACAGTATAAAATCCCATTTTGGAATCCTGCAGAAATTAGATCTATGGAGCCAACTTTAGCTTTTAATACAGCAATAAGCTTTATATCAAATACAAACATCCAGCATTATTCGGGAGAAACAGGTCTTTCATATTTCTCCCAGCTTCTGGTTGTCTGCTATATGCAATTTGTAAGCGCTGCAACCGGTATAGCTGCTCTTGCGTTAATTTTTAAAGGATTATCACAGAAGAAAGCAAGCGACCTGGGTAATTTTTACTCATTATTTCTAAAAACAAATACAAGAATTCTTCTTC
>JAJXTM010000095.1 GCA_021783875.1 Bacteroidota bacterium | reverse complement strand
GTGACTGATAGTGAATTATTAGCGCCTCCGCCTCCAAATCTTATAACATCAAATTTTGGCGATACATTATCTATAAAGGATAGTTCATTAATATGGAACTATGAGCCTTCAGCGATATATTATGAAATTCAAATTTCTACAGATTCAACATTTTCAGCAGTTATTTCGGATTCTGCTGAAATTACGGATACGGTTTATACTCCGCTAAAACTTTTATCAAACACAAAATATTATTGGCGAGTAAGAGCAATAAACAATTACGGTGCAGGGATATATTCCGGAGACGGATATTTTATTAGTCCGAATTTTACTTCGGTGAATAATTCAAATTCCAATATGCCTAAGATATATTCTTTAAGTCAGAACTACCCAAATCCCTTTAATCCTTCAACAATTATCAGATATCAATTACCGGTTAGCAATAAGGTTGTTTTGAAAATTTATGATTTACTTGGCAGAGAGGTGAAAATGCTGGTAGATAAAGATCAGAATGCAGGAAGATATTCTGTTACTTTTAATGCAGGTAACCTTCCCAGCGGTGTTTATTTCTATCGTTTGGCGGCAGGAGATTTTATAAGTGTAAAAAAACTAATATTGATTAAATAAGATCAATCGTCTTTAGAGGTATAACTTAATATATTTAAATTGCTCAATATTAAGAAGAAGGAATGCTTATTAGTAATTCATTTTTCTAATAAAAATCATAATCGTAAATGTCTTCTTCGATATGTTTAAGTTCACCTTCAACTAAGTCGTAAAACGATTTTCTTATAGGGAAGTAATGCATTACCAGATAATAGATTTCCTTTTTCTTGACCAAAATTTCATTCTCGAAATAATAATCCTCTTCTTTTAAATTATTTTCGTCAGAGACATTTTTGTTTGTAAAGATTTTGTCTTTTTCAAAATTTGCGATAACAGAAGTAAAGGGATTATGGGCACCACCAGCGCTAGTTACAGTATATTCAACAAGTTCTCCGTTTAATTCATAATTCCATCCCAATAAGAATCCGCTCTCTTTATCCCAGTAATCTTTGGTAATTTCTTCATTGCCGTTTGAATGTAATATTTTAGTTTTTATTATTCTATTATTTTCATCATAAGAATATTCTTCTAATCTTATATTTCCTTTTGGGTCAGCTTTTAAAGTTGACGAAATTCGTCCTAATTGGTCATACTCATCTACATCTTGAATTAACCCAGCTCTATTATCAATAATACTTCCATTAAGAAAGGACGGCATTCCCGAAAAATTGAAATCAAAAGAAAAGCTATTGTAGCTTAATTTGTCTAAACCTAATAACTCATCCATTTCAATTTCGTCTCGAACGATATGCTTTTTAACTTTACCGTTTTTGTAAAATTGCAGAGACTCTATTAAATATCCTGTTAGCCCATAATAATTGATTGACGAAATATAACTATAGTTCTCTGTGCCGTCTTTGTTAAAAAAGATTCTCTTTACAGTCTCACTTTTTATTTTATATTTTCTTCTTAATGCTTCCATCTTTTGAAATTTGGTATTCATGTTGAAACCAATATACAAATCTATTTTTGTTCACTATTATATTAGAATGCTATTTTGCCTTTTCCGGCAAAAAGATTATAATTTTACTTTATTATCGTAATAAATTGAAATAATATTTATTCCCGACATAAATTCTCAAAATTATATAGTTTTTGTTTGTTTTTATGTACTTTTGGATCTAAGCGTAAAATTTAGGTTCTTAGTAAATATTATGTATTCAGTGATTTGGAATATATTTTACATTTAAAATTGTTATAAAAACTTAAATAGCCTTGACACAATAAGGTTGATGGCTTAATTTCGTAACAGAAATTATGAAAAATCAGATGATACATAATATTAATGGACTAAAAATGTGTTGCTGTCCTCAAAAATCACTTTCAACGGAAGGCATTAGTTGACATTAATCTTATATTAAAATGAATTTTTAATCAAAGCCCTTCCAACGAAGGGTTTTTTTTTCACTTAAATTGATCTTTGGTAAAGTATGGTTGATAATATTATTTGTCCGGTTTCGTATAAAAAAACAGATGAGAATGTTGTTAAAACTGTTGCATTAATTATAGTAGTTTTTATGGTTACAGGGTTACTGTTTAAATCATATCTAATTATGTTTTTTATATCCGCAGATTTTGCAATAAGAGCTTTTACTGAGGGGAAATACAGTCCTATCAGGTTTATTGCGAAAAACAACGCTTCTTTTTTTAATTTTAATAAAATCCCTATTGATGCTGCTCCTAAAAAGTTTGCCGCCGGACTTGGATTTTTATTTTCATTAGCTGTAGGAATTTCCTTATTAACAGGAAGTTTAATTTTATCTTATTCATTCGGTATAATTTTGTTAATATGTGCATTACTTGAAGGTATTTTTTCTTTTTGTGTCGGATGTTATGTATATACTCTTTTAATAATTAGTATAGAGAAGTATAATAGCAAAAATTTTTTAAAATTAAGGAGTAAAAATGAAATACAATAATGTTTTAGAATCGATAGGTAATACGCCGCATGTTAGAATAAATAAAATATTCGGCAGTAAACATGAAGTCTGGGTAAAACTTGAAAAAGTCAATCCCGGAGGAAGCATCAAAGATAGAATTGCATTGTCGATGGTTGAAGATGCTGAAAAGAAAGGTATTCTAAATAATGGAAGTATAATTGTTGAACCGACATCCGGAAATACCGGTATAGGGCTTGCAATAGTTGCCGCAGTTAAAGGGTATGAAATAATACTTGTAATGCCGGAATCAATGTCCATCGAAAGAAGAAAACTAATGTCAGCATACGGAGCCAAATTTGAATTAACTCCCCGTGAGCTTGGTATGAAAGGTGCGATTGAAAAAGCGAAAGAAATTGCATCGCAAAACCCAAAGGTATGGATTCCTCAACAATTTGAAAATCCGGCGAATATTGAAGCACATTATAATTATACTGCTCAGGAAATACTAAAAGATTTTCCCGAGGGTATCGATTACTTGATCACAGGTGTCGGGACAGGAGGGCACATTACGGGAGTTGCGAGAGCAATGAGAAATAAGTTCCCTAATTTGAAAGTTTTCGCAGTTGAACCAGCGGCATCTCCTGTTATATCAGGCGGCAAAGCCGGACCGCATCCGCTGCAAGGTATTGGAGCGGGTTTTATTCCTGCAAATTTGGACTTGTCTCTTCTTGACGGCGTAATAACAATAACAAAGGAGGAGGCATTCGAGTATACTCAAAGAGCAGCTAAGGAAGAAGGGCTATTCATCGGTATATCTTCAGGGACATCTTTAGCAGCAGTAGCTAAAAAACTTAATGAAATCCCTGCAGGCAATAGAATCCTTACATTTAATTATGATACCGGTGAAAGGTATTTGTCTATTGAAGGGTTATTTTAATTGACTATATCGGATTTGGGCAAATAAAAATAGATATGAGCAATTCTATATTTATTTGATGTTTGTTTAAACAGTAAGGTCAATCAATATTCTTTTTAATAAATTTCTGACTAAAGGAATTTTATAGCCATTTTTCTCAAGAGGAGAAGCATCGGTAAATGTTTTTTTTGAAAATTCAGTAATATTTTCTTCTTCAGTTGAAAGACCCGTCAGACTTTTATTTAAGGCATCGATATGCCAAGGTTTAGGAGCTACTCCGCCAAAGGCAATGCTGCCCTTTGCAATTTTGCCTTCTGATTTTTTAACAACCGCAGCAACACTCACAACGGCAAAATCGAATACTTCTCTTTCCATAAACTTGATATATCTGCTTTTACTTCCTTTATCCGGTTCAGGAATTACAACGCTTTCTAATATTTCACCCGGCTTAAGAATATTTTCCCTTGTCGGATCTACAGAAGGAAGAATAAAGAAGTCCCAAGCCGAAACGAGTTTAAGTTTCTTATCTGAATAAATGGAGAACTTTGCATCCAAAGCAAGTAAAGCAACGGCAGAATCAGAAGGGTGAATAATATAGCATGGGTCTCCGCCTACTATGCAATGATATTTATTTTCACCTGCGGCTGCGTAACATAAATCCCCGCCTTTTCTTATGCAATGGAAATCTCCTCTAAAATAGAAACATCTTGGTCGCTGACAAATATTCCCGCCGATTGTAGCAACATTTCTAAATTGAGGTGACGCTATACTATTTGCAGCTTCCGCAAGTACTGTAAATTTTTCTGTAATAACGGGATGTGCGGCAATATCCACAAGATTCACCAATGCTCCGATTTTTATTTCTTTACCCGGAGTATATTTTATTTCATTTAAGCCCTTAATTTGTTTCAGGTTTACGAGATTTTCAGGAGAAATAATATTGTTCTTAATAAGTCCCAAAGCATCGGTGCCTCCCGCAAACAATAATGCATTTTTATTCTGTTGCATTAAACTTCCGGCATCCTGCAGGGATTTAGGTTGAAGGTACTTAAAACTATTCATCATTATTCCTTAAAGCAAAATTAATTTAGTTAACTATATAAGGCATTCAAAACTTTATCAGGAGTCATAGGTAAACTTTTAATTCTTTTACCGATTGCATTATAGACAGCATTTGCAATAGCCCCGGCAGTAGGGATAATTGCCGGTTCTCCCATTCCTTTAACTCCGGTATTGCTCAATAAATTATCTCCGGTACTAACGACATGAATTTCGATTTCCGGAACATCCTGAATGGTTGGAATTTTGTAAGTATGGAAATCAGTGTTTAGAACCTTTCCGGTATTAGCATCCAAAATTCTCTCTTCCATTAATGCAAAACCGATACCTTGAATTATACCGCCATGGAACTGATTTTCAACTGTTTTTTTATTAAGCACGCGTCCAATATCGTGAGCAGCAACGATTTTTAATATTTTTATTTTTCCGGTTTCGGTATTTACTTCCACTTCAGCAAAATGAGCTCCGAATGAATTTATTGCATAATGCTCCGGGTTAACACTTCTGGCGCCGTTAGTAATAAACATTTGTTCATGCATTCTGTGCATTAAATCAGGAATGGTTATTGATTTTGATTTATCATTTATTGCATAGACTGCAGCTTCCTTATAAATAAGTTCATTTTCCGGAAGACCAAGAACAGCCGAAGCGCCGGACATAATTTTATTCTTCATTTGTTCGGCAGCATCTCTGGCAGCGGGAGATAGGGACGGAGCAGTAGTACTTCCGCCGCTTTCGGGTCCAAACGGAATGGAAGAAGTGTTGCCGAGAATCACCTGCATTTTGTTCATAGGAATTTCCAGAACTTCAGAAACGACCTGCGCAAGAAAGGTATAGGTTCCAGTCCCGATATCCTGTGAACCCCCAAGAATGATTGCGCTTCCGTCACTGTTTAACTTTAAGGTAACATAAGCCGGAGGACCTCCGGATCCGCCCCATATTTGAGTTGCCATACCTATTCCGCGTTTTAAATAACCGGTATCGGAACCAGTAGCTTTTCGCTTTTGATGCCAACCTATAGCTTCCGAACCTTTCTTGTAAGCCTCGCGTAATAGTTTAGTCGTATATGGATTACCTGAATTTGGGTCAGTCTCCGAATAATTTTTCAATCTAAACTCGAGCGGATCAATTCCGGCTTTTTCTGCTAACTCATCAATAAAAGACTCCAAAGCGAAAGTTCCCTGCACATGCCCGGGCGCCCTAAAAGCTCTTGCTCTACCTGCATTAATCATCAAACTATATTCAGTAGTTTTCATATTTCCGCACTTATATATACTTCTAAACGGACCGCTGCATCCGCCCCATGAGGGATAAGCTCCCACAGCAGAATAAGAAGTTAGAGTCATAGCGGTGAGTGTTCCGTCCTTTTTTATTCCGGCTTTAAGAGATTGTGTAGAGTCAGGTCTATTACCGGTTATTAAATTCATTTGTTTTCGATTCACTGTAATTTTTACTGGTTTGCCGAGATCTCTAGCAAGGAGCGCAGCAATAATTGTATACTTTCCGGTTTCAAGTTTACCTCCAAAACCACCGCCCATATATTTGGTAATAACCGTAACATCGCTTTCAGGCAGCCCTAAACTTGCTGATACAACATTTCTAACAGCGAATACTCCTTGTGTAGAATCCCAAACTGTAAGTTTATTTCCATCCCAATTAGCAGCACTGCAATGCACCTCAGTGGGATTATGAACTGCAACTTGAGTATCAAAGGTATCTTCAAAAACAATATCAGCCTCTTTAAATCCTTCGTCAACATTACCTCTGCTATATTCAGCCGGTCTGCCGCCGACAATATTACCGTTGTCGTGAATTTTGACAGCATCTGTTTTCATTGCACCATTAGAAGAAGTAACAAATGGCAATTGTTCATATTCAACTTCAATTAATTTTAAAGCTTCTTCAGCAATACATTCAGACTCTGCAACGACTGCAGCCACTTCATCGCCTTCGCAGCGGACGTGAGAATCAAACAGGAAGGTAGAATTATTATACCACGGGATTTTCGGAGTATTTTCAAAAGTCAAAATTTCAAGAACTCCTTCGAGCTGTTTGGCTTTTTTAATATTTATCTTTTTTATTATTGCGTTTGGATAAGCGGAACCTAAAATCCTAGCATGTACCATCCCCGGAAGATCAACATCAAAGGTGTATTTAGCAGTACCGCTTACCTTATCATAACCATCAATTCTTGAAACCGGTTTACCGACAACCTTTAAAGTGTCATTGTTTTTCCAATCTTCATATTTATCAGTTGAGACTTCGGCAATTGTTTCTCTATAGTCTTCTTCAAAAAAATATTTAGTTTTTACTATTTTACGAGGCATCTTATCCTCTCCATTTTTCGTTTATTCTTTAGCAGCAGTTATTTTGTCAATTCAATTATTTATTTTTATCTGCAGCTGCAATAACAGATTTCATAATATTGGGGTAAGCTGCGCACCTGCATAAATTTCCCGACATACCTTGAAGAATTTCATCTTTTGAAGGTTTAGGGTTTTTAATTAAAATTGCCTGAGCAGCCATTACCTGACCCGGAGTACAGAATCCGCATTGTAAACCGTCGTGTTCAATAAATGCTTCCTGTATAGGGTGTAATTTTTCTCCGGACATTAAACCCTCGATAGTAATTATCTCAGAACCAGCTGCATCAATAGCCAGCAAGTGACAAGAGCTAACAGCCTTGCCGTTCATTAAAACTGTACAGCCGCCGCACTCTCCTTGATTGCATATTATCTTTGTACCGGTAAGTTTTAACTTGTTCCTTAATAATTCTGCTAAAGTTGTTTCCGGTTCAATCAGCACGCTGACCTTTTTACCGTTTACGTGCAGAGATAGGGATTCTTTAGTTTTGCTTTCAGTTTCGGCTTCTTCAAAAATTTTCATAGAAAACTTTGATAGAACTGGAGCAGCTGCATAAGTTCCGATCACACTAGTGCCAATTCCCTTAACAAAATTTCGACGGGAAAATACCCTGGATTTTGATTTGTCTTTCATTTTGCGATCCCATTTTTTAGAAACTATTTTAATGTTTAAAATATAATATTAAAGAGTCTTTTTCAATTATTTAATTTAAGGTGCTTAATTTTTTTGCCGGTATGAATTGTCTGAATTTCAGCCATTATGCTTAATGCAATTTCGGCAGGTGTTTCTCCTCCTATATCAATTCCAACAGGCGCAAATAAATTAGATAAGTTAATTTTATTTCTGAATTTATTTTTAATGTATTTTACAGCCTCAACAACTTTTCTTTTAGAACCGATCATACCGATATAATTTAAGTTTTTGTAATTTCTGTACAGGAATTCAAGCACATCAATATCATTTATGTGATTGTGTGTTAAAATAATGACCGGGTCATCATTTTTAATTATGATATTTTTAAATTCTTTTTGAAGGTTTCTTAAATCATAAGTAAATTTTTTACAGCGAGTACAATCAGGTATTTCTTCAAGAATATTTTTTCTGTTATCGTAAACAGATACAAAGTAATTTAATAATTCTGCATATTTAATAAGGCACTGCGATATGTGTCCTGCGCCGAAAATATGTATAGATTTAACACTATGAAAAACCTCAAAGAACAGAGTAGATTTCCCGCCGCATAAGGATTGAAGTTGAACGCTTTTGGGATTGACGGATTGTTTTTTAACTTTTGATTTGTCAAGAGTTCCATTCAATATGACTTCTTCAGTCAAAAATTTTTCATTTGATTTCAGCAGTATTTTAGATTTTTCAAGAGCAAATAGTTCGACGCTTCCCCCGCCTATAGTGCCTGCTATTCTTCCTTCTGGACCAGCAAGCATTTTAAAACCTACTTTTCCCGGGACGCTGCCGGTAATGTTAATAATTGAAACTTCGACACAAGGAGTGTTTTCGGAAAGGCATTTTTCTAAGGCTTTAATTACATCAATCATAAAAAAGCGTTACTTTATATTACAGTCGATTTGATTTTATTAAAATCATCCTCATTATCAATATCAAATATAATCCCTTCGTCATTCACAACACATATTTTAGAAGAAAATTCTTTTAATACCCTGCGAAGCGTTGTATCATCAGAATGCGAAGTTATTCTTTCAATTATATTATTTCTTATTAAGACAGGGTGTCCCTTTTGAAGATTGTCACCTTTTGTCGTCGAATCCGATTTTACTTTAATTGCAGGTAAAAACAAATCATATTCTTTTGAGTTATTGAAGTCATCTATTAAAGTAAGATAAGTAGAAGAATTTACGAAAGGTATATCGCCCGGTAAAATAAATACACCGTCAGAGTTACTAATATTAGTCAAACCAAATTTAACAGAACTAAACATACCGGATTTATAATCCTTATTTTCGATTAAAAGTATTTTAGTACGCTCTAAAGAAGAGATAATATTTAAGTTATTTATAATTTCATGTAATTTGTCAAAATTATATCCGCCCACAACAATAATTTTATTACAGTGAACCATCATAGATCTAATTGAATGCACGATAAGCGGAGTTCCATTAATTAATTTTCTCGGTTTCCAGGTTTTCATTCTTGAGGATAGTCCTGCTGCAAGTATAATACCTGCAAAAAGAGGTTCATTTTTTATATTCGGAATCATCTTTAATTATCAGAAAATTATGAATTTATATTATTAAAC
>JAJXTM010000094.1 GCA_021783875.1 Bacteroidota bacterium | reverse complement strand
GTTCAATAATAAGAAGTCCTTTTAGTTCAGTTGCAATTATTTTCATAATTAAATTTCTAATAATAGATTTAGTATTCCCGCAATACTTTTTCAAGATAACTGCGGTATAAAGATTTCGGAATGGAATCAATTAATGATTCAAATTGATTTTTTGAAATATATTTCATATAAAATGAAATCTCCTCTATACAAGCAACCTTTAATCCCTGCCGTTCCTCGATTACTCCAAAAAAATTGGAAGCTTGCAAAAGCGCTTCGGGAGTTCCTGTATCAAGCCAGGCGATACCGCGTCCAATTTTTTCTACGCGTAAATTTCCTTTATTCAAATATTCTTTGTTGACATCTGTAATCTCAAGTTCTCCCCGACCCGATGGTTTTAAATTTTTTGATATTTCTACTACTTCATTATTATAAATATAAATTCCGGGAACAGCATAATTAGATTTTGGTTTTTGCGGTTTTTCTTCGATGGAAATAACTTTACCATCCTTATCAAATTCTACAATTCCGTATCGTTCGGGGTCTGTAACCTGATAACCGAATATTGTAGCGCCGTCATTGTTTTTAATTCCTTTATATAAAAAGTCCAATGAACCATAAAAAATATTATCGCCAAGAATCAATAATACGCTTTCATCTTTAATAAAACTTTCACCTATAATGAATGCTTCAGCTATTCCTTTAGGAGCAGCTTGAATTGCATATTCTATTTTAATTCCTAAGTGCGAACCATCGTTAAAAAGCTGTTTATAAAAAGGAATGGTTTCTTCGTTTGAAATGATCAAAATTTCTCTTATCCCGCCCAGCATTAAAACTGAAAGAGGATAGTAAATTAAAGGTTTATCATAAATAACCGTTAATTGTTTACTATACACTTTTGTTATCGGATAGAGACGCGAACCGGATCCGCCGGCTAAAATTATTCCCTTCATATTGTGCTATTACTTTTAGTTAATGATTATTAAAAAATCCCTGATAGACAAAAGAAAAATAGTAAAGTTGAGTCAGGATATCAAAAATATTTTCCGGGAAGGGAAATCCCTTTTATCTTTCTATAAAGAGAAACAGCATGAGAATCTGTCATTCCGGAGACAAAATCAATTACTTTCAATAACATATTATAAACATTTCTATCAAATGCACTATCATAATTATATTGTTTGGGGATAAGTTTTAATATTGTCTTACTTTTGGGCGAATTTTTTTTATTTATAGTATCATTAATTGCATTGATAAAGGTATCGAGCAAACCTCCCAATACTTCGTATCCGGCTGATTCCCTTTCTACCACACTTTCATTTGAATAAATATTAGCTATAGATATCTCTTCTATTTTCTTTAGCTGTTTGCCGGAAGGTATAATAGATATTAAATCATTCTCAAAATTACCCGATAGAATCTTTGTTTCCTCCTCTCGAAAAGCTTCAGCTAATTGATAAACCAAATTACTAATCACTTTTGCACGGAGATAACTAATTTTATCGTTTTTTTCTCTGACCTTATAGAATTTCAATTTTTCTTTAGCGATTAGAGGAAATAAAAGACTTTCAGTATCTTTAAATGAAAGCAGTCCGAGTATAAACCCGTCCTCAAGATCCATTATACGGTAGCAAATATCGTCAGCAGCCTCTACTAAAAAAGCAAGCGGGTGCCTTGAGTAGAATACATCTTCGCCGGCAGATATTTTTTTATTTAGACCTACTTCTTTAGCAACTTCCAGAAATAAATCTTTCTCGGTTTGAAAAAATCCGAATTTCTTATAAATTTTACTTGATTTTGGCTGCATTGGATAAGTAAAAAAAGATTCTTTGGGGTATTTAGTAAATGCTGCCAAGGTTGCGCAGGTCAATCGCAATCCTCCTTTAATATTAGGATTTTGTAATCTTGTTAATATTCTGAATCCTTGGGCATTTCCTTCATAATTTGTTAAATCACACCATTGTTTTTCATTAAGTTCATCCTTAAATATTTTTCCGCTGCCATTTTTGAAATATTCAGATATAGCTGATTCGCCTGAATGACCGAAAGGCGGGTTACCGATATCGTGAGCTAAACATGCTGCTGAAACTATTTCGCCAAAGTGAAATTTAGTGAAGTCCTTTTTTAATTTTTTATTCTTATTAATTATTCTTTCCCCGGCTAAATTACCAAGCGACCTGCCTACGCAAGATACTTCAAGACTATGTGTCAACCGGTTATGAACAAAATTACTTTCAGGTAATGGAAATACTTGCGTCTTATCCTGAAGCCGTCTGAATGCCGAAGAAAAGACAATCCTGTCAAAATCTCTTTGAAATTCACTCCTTCCGTCTGAATTTTTTGCTGACTTATTTCTTTCTTCGCCTAAAAGAGATTTTGATAGAAGCTTAGCCCAATCCATAGCTCTGACTCAATTATTTATTAATAATAATTAAAAATAATAAATAATATTTGAATAACAGATAAAGTTGTAATTACCGCAGACAACAATTATTTTTATTCTGATGAATTCGGAAAACGAAAAAATATTAAGTCAATCAGTTCAGTTTTTAAAATCGATCGGACCAAAACGCGCCGATTCTTTTAAGAAAATAGGAATCTCAACAATAAGAGATTTACTTTTTTATTTCCCGTCAAGACATCTTGATAGAACTACTACTATAACCACAGCCAACGCATATAGTTATTTATTAGATGGGTTCACCGGTGAAATTACAATTATCGGAAAAGTTGTAGAGAAAGAACAAATTCGTTTTGGAAAAAAGGAATTGCTTAAAATTCAGATGCGGGATTCTTCGGGGTTCTTTGAATGTGTCTGGTTTCAGGGAATAAAATATTTTTCTAATTTATTTAAAGAAAACGATATCGTTGCTGTTTCCGGTAAACCGGTAATTTCAAAATTCCATGCACTTCAATTTACACATCCCGATTTTGATAGAATTACAGAAGATGAATCAATAAATTTCCTTAATACAGGCAAGATAATCCCCTTCTATAAGGTTCCAAAAGAATTAAAGGTAACTAATCTTGGGGATTTTAGTCTTCGGAAAATTATAAGTTCAACCGTCGAAAATTATTCAAACTACCTTGACGAGACTTTACCTGAGGATATTTTATTAGAAAATAATATTTCCGGAATTGTTGAAGCAGTAAGGAATTATCATTTCCCGGACTGTCATGAAAATCTTTTAACTGCTGTCCGTCGTTTTAAGTTCGAAGAGCTTTTTTACCTGGAAATTTTAGTTGCATTAAAAAAATATAATTATAAGACAAAGATTTCCGGGCTATCTATGAAAGTTCAATCAAATCTTATCAAAGACTTTCTGAATATATTGCCGTTTAATTTAACAGAGTCGCAATTAAAAGCATTAAGTGATATTCGGAATGATATGGGAAAAGCATTGCCCATGAATAGGCTTTTACAGGGCGATGTCGGCAGCGGTAAAACAATAGTTGCTCTTATAGCAATGTTGATCGCAGTCGATAACGGATTCCAAGCTGTTCTTATGGCGCCCACTGAAATATTAGCCGATCAACACGCAAAAAATATTACTGCCTTGCTGGACAAACTATATAAAGTACATTCCGAAAGGAAAATTAAACTAAGCCTGCTTTTGGGAGGACAGAAAAAATCCATTAAGGAAGGGAATCTTAAGGAAATTAAAGACAAAGAATCCGATATTATTATCGGGACTCACGCATTGTTCGAAGAAAAAGTTGAATTTAATAACCTTGGGTTAGTAATTATCGATGAGCAGCATAGGTTTGGCGTTGATCAGAGATGGAAAATTCAAAGCAAAGGCAAAACTCCCGATATAATTGTAATGAGCGCTACTCCGATTCCCAGAACACTATCTATGACAATCTATGGAGACCTTGATGTCTCCATCATTGATGAAATGCCGAAGAATAGAATTCCCGTTAAAACTATTTTGCGCGGAGACAAGTCATTACCCGATATTTATAAGTTTATTATTGATAAACTTAAAGACGGTTATCAATCTTTCGTTGTTTACCCTTTGGTTGAAGAATCCCAAAAAATTGAGTTGAAAGCTGCGCAAACTTTTTATAATGATTTAACCAATTCTTATTTGAAGGATTTATCGGTAGGATTAATTCATGGACGAATGTCATGGCAGGAAAAAGAAGAGGCAATGTTAAAGTTTCAGGCAAAGCAATTTGATGTGTTAATAGCTACAACTGTAATTGAAGTGGGAATAGATATTCCGGACGCAAATATAATTTTAATAAACGATGCCCAAAGATTCGGACTATCACAACTTCATCAGCTTCGCGGTAGAGTAGGCCGCGGATCCAAACAGGCATACTGTATTTTAGTAACTAAAGACGAATTTATTAGTATAAATAATAAGCATAAACTTGATCTTGATTATCTTTCTCCTGCAATGATGGACAAATACCGTGCAGCTATCAGGCTGCAATCAATGGTAAATTATAACGACGGATTTAAAATTGCTGAAATAGATATGAAACTAAGAGGTCCGGGAAACATCTTCGGAATTCAGCAAAGCGGATTTCCCGAGCTTCATCATGCCGATCTATTAAATGATGAGGAAATATTATTGAATGCTAAATTAAAAGCATTTGAAATAGTTGAATCTGATCCCAAATTTATCCTGGATAAAAATCAGATAATTAAAAAAAATCTTCTTCGAAATTATTCTTCGAGTCTCAAGTATTCTCAAATTGCTTAAGACTTTGAAACTTGTTTTTGAAATCACTTTTAAAAAATATTTTTGGATTAGCTGCTTAGCTATTTGATTTATCAAATTATTTTATTATAAATTTGTCATGTAAAAAAAATTTTTCTTTGACATCGTGTTTTAAAAAAATTTTGACGGCTAAAAAATATTTTACGCACAGAAAAAAACTATTGACTTAAAGATTTTATTAATTATATTTGCTAAAAAAAATTACTGAAGGAGAAAAATATTTTATCCTCTTTGTTCAATGTAAGATTGAACGTTGCGCTAAGTTTTAATGTCAAACCTGAAAGTCAACCTTTCCCTGAAATCGTATCCCCAATTTTGAAAGATCAGCCCGCTAAGCTGCAAAGGAGCATTGATACGTATGCTGAATGGGATACATGGGATACAATTAATGCTTTAAAACAGGCATTGGAATGCTATAATGACGTTTCTTTAATACCTGCAGATGATTCTGCATTTGAAAAATTTAAGGAAGTTAATCCTGACATTGTATTTAATGTAGCCGAGGGCTTCAACGGAACAAGCCGCGAAGCACAAATCCCTTCCATTCTGGATATGCTTCAAATTCCATATACAGGTTCTGATCCGTTGACATTAGCAACCTGCCTCGACAAGGCACGCACTAAAGAAATTTTATCTTATCATAAAATTCCGAATGCAAAGTTTATTTTAGCTTTTACACCGGAAGATTCAAAAAATATTCAATTAAATTTTCCGCTTGTTGTTAAACCTGTTTGGGAAGGTTCAAGTAAAGGAATTTTTTCAACTTCTTTTGTAAAAAATCAAAAAGAACTTGAAGATGAAGTCCAAAGAATTATAATAGAATATAATCAGCCGGCTTTGATTGAACAATTTCTTCCCGGTAAGGAATTTACAGTAGCTATTATCGGAAATGGAAGAGATACTAAAATACTTCCGATTGTTGAAATAAGTTACAAAGATTTTCCGAAGGACTTTATCCCACTATACTCATACGAAGCTAAATGGATTTTAGACACAAAAGAAAATCCCCTTGATGTATTTTCATGCCCGGCTAAAATTGATTCTTCACTCGAATTAAGAATTAAGAACATTGCCTTAAAAACATTCAATATACTCCGATGTAAAGACTGGGCAAGAATCGATATAAGATTAGATGAAAGCGGAGAACCAAATATAATTGAAGTAAATCCTTTACCCGGGATTCTTCCTGACCCAAAAGATAATTCCTGTTTTCCCAAAGCAGCAAGAGCCGATGGGTTGGATTATAACGAGATGATCAATACTGTTCTTTATGTCTCAGCAAAAAGGCATAATTTATTATGATAATCAATGCAAAGATATTGATTTGCTATAATTCTCCCGTTTCAGTTTTTTCAATTTATAACGGAAACCCAAATAATAATAAACTAAGCACTAACGATCTTTCGGAAATCGGGTTTTCAAAAGAAATTTCTAATATAGAGGAAAACCTTTCTCAGTATTATTCAAATATTAAAACGCTCTCCATTGATAGAAATTTAGAAAAATCAATTTCGGAGATAAATGATTTTAGTCCCGATGTGATTTTTAACTTTGTGGAATCTATAGAAGGTATCGCATCTTACGAATATTGCATGGCAGGAGTATTCCAGCTATTAGGATTTAATTTTACGGGCAACCTACCTTCTACCCTTGGAAATTGTCTGGATAAAAATCGCACAAAAAGTATTCTTAGGTCTTATGGTATAAATACACCCAATTCTATAATTGTGAGCCCTTCAATATATCTTAATGAAGCAGAATTCGATTTAAAGTTTCCGGTCATTGTTAAGCTGCTTAAGGAAGATGCCAGTATTGGGATTTCGGAATATTCAGTTGTCAGCGATTTATCTTCTTTGAAAAATCAATTAAAATTTTTATTGGATACATATAAACAAAATGTAATTATAGAAGAATATATTGATGGTCGTGAGCTTAATGCAGCAATTCTTGGGAATACTGTCCTTCCTATTTCCGAAATTGATTTTAGCGGACTTCCGGATCATTTGCCAAAAATTGTTACTTACGACGGTAAGTGGATAGAAGACAGTCTTTATTATAATTATACTAAGCCCATTTGTCCTGCAAACCTAAATAATGAATTAAAAAATAAAATTGAAAAGACGGCAATGCTTGCTTTTGAAGCATTAAATTGCCGTGATTATGCCCGCGTTGATATTCGCCTCAATAAAAATGGCGAGCCATATGTAATTGAAGTTAATCCAAATCCCGATATTTCAATTGATTCGGGATTTGCAAGAGCAGCAAAAGCAGCCGGAATTAGTTACGGAATGCTTCTAAATAATATTGCAAATTTTGCTTTATCAAGAGAAAAAAATGATTCGCAGAATAAAGCAAGTTGACGCTGCTAAAATAGAAATATTGTTAAATAAAATTTCCAACTTTACAGCAATGGAAGTTGAAATTGCCATGGAGTTAGTAAACATCGCGGCAAATAATATCGGACAAAATGATTACAATATATTTGTTTTTGAAGATGAAGATAAAATACTTGGATATCATTGTACCGGTAAAAGACCGCTGACCGACGGAGTTTTTGATTTATACTGGATCGTCGCAGACCCGGAATCTAAAATTAAAGGAATCGGGAAAAAACTTCTTGAGCAGGCAGAATATTTTGTAAAAGAAAATAATGGAAGATGGTTTCTTGCCGAAACTTCTTCTAAATTGAGTTATGAAAAGACAAGAAGCTTTTATTTAAGAAACGGTTTTTCAATTGTTGCCCAGATTAATGATTTTTATTCTGTCGGCGATGGATTGATTATTTTCGGAAAATATTTTTATTAAAAACAAACTGAGGCTTAGTCATGGAACTGTGGCAGCAAATGATCAGAGACAGTGTTCACACTGTTGATCAGCTTGTAGAAAAATTCAATATTGATCGTAAAGTTGCGGAAGATCTGGATGAATTTTTTCAAGCACGTATAAATCCATATTATTTAAGTTTAATTAAGTATCCCGGAGACCCTATCTGGAAACAATGTGTTCCCGATAAAGTTGAACTTGATGATATCGATGCTGATGAAGATCCTTTGATGGAAGATGCTATGAGTCCCGTTCCAAATATTACACATCGCTATCCCGATAGAGCACTTTTTCTTGTAACCAGCCAATGCGGTTTATATTGCCGGTTCTGCACCCGTAAACGTAAAGTCGGCGATTATGAAAAAATTTCTATGAAAGGTTTGGAAAGTGCATTTAAGTATCTTGAAAAACATACTGAAATAAGAGATGTTATAATGTCCGGCGGTGACCCGCTTATGCTAACCGATGCTATGCTGGAAAAGATAATAGAAAGATTAAGATCAATCCCTCACATTGAAATAATTAGGATCGGCACTAAAATGCCCTGTGTGCTTCCGCAAAGAATAACACCCCAATTATGTAACATGCTGAAAAAATATCACCCTATTTATATTAATACCCATTTCAATCACCCTTGGGAAATTACTCCTGAAAGTTCAAAAGCTTGTACAATGCTTGCAGATGTTGGAATCCCGGTCGGAAATCAAATGGTATTAATGAAAGGGGTCAATGATGATCCGGTAATTGTAAAAGAATTAATGCAGAAACTCCTTAGAATTCGCGTTAGACCTTATTATATGTATATGGCTGATGAGACTAAAGGAGCAAATCATTTTAGAACTTCAATTCAGACCGGATTAAATATAATAGAAAACTTACGCGGTCATACAAGCGGTCTTGCTATTCCTCATTTTGTTATTGACGCACCCGGCGGCGGCGGAAAAATTCCTATTCTTCCAAACTATGTTGTTCATTTCGATGAGGAAAAAATTATCCTAAGGAATTTTCAAAAGAAAATTTACTCCTATCAGAATTATAACGATAAAAATAATCCTGTCAAGAAAAATGGCACTAACGGAAAGAATGGTAAGAGCAAAGTTAAAGAAACGGTTGTTACCAAGATTGAACTCCCAGTTTTGGAAGAAATAGAAAATTAATTTCTTCAGGGAAAAATGAATCTGATTGTTGATGAGAATATTTCATTCGCTGAGGAAGCCTTTTCTCAATTTGGCAAGGTAAAACTTCTACACGGAAGAAAAATTACAAAAGAAGAAATTAATGCTGCCGACATTCTAATTGTTCGTTCAATTACTAAGGTTAATAAAGAATTACTCGAAGACACCCCGATAAAATTCGTAGGAACTGCAACAATCGGCACTGATCATATTGATCTGGAGTATCTAAAAAAAAGAAATATATTTTTTAAAGATGCTGCCGGATGCAATGCAGATGCTGTGGCAGAATATGTTTTTACGGCAATTTCACATTTTGCTTTCAAAAATTCCTATTCAATTGAAGATAAAATAATCGGAATTGTCGGAATGGG
>JAJXTM010000093.1 GCA_021783875.1 Bacteroidota bacterium | reverse complement strand
CAAAAAATGCTAAAGTCACAAATCCGGAATAAATTGGCATTTGAGCAGCAAGTCCGCCAAACGCATCGATCTCTCTTGTGTGAGCTCTGTCATATATAACTCCGACACTCAAGAAGAGCATTGCTGTTATTGTTCCGTGATTGAACATCTGAAATATTGCTCCTGAAATTCCAAGTGAATTTAATGATGCTAATCCAAGTAAAACAAAACCCATATGAGAAACGGAAGAATAAGCAATTAATTTCTTGAAGTCCTTTTGAGCCATTGCACAAAGAGCCCCATAAATTATGTTAATCATGCCAAACAGTGCAATATACCACACAAGTTGCTGAGTAATTTCAGGGAAAATAGGGAAGCAGATTCTTAATATTCCGTAGGTGCCCATTTTAAGCAAAACGCCGGCAAGGATTACACTTATAGCTGTTGGAGCTTCCACATGCGCATCCGGAAGCCAAGTGTGAAATGGAAACATCGGAATTTTTATTGCAAATCCTATAAACAAAAATATATAAGCGATAAACCTTAGATTATTTGGGTTGAGAGGCGATAATATACCAAATTGCGTATAATTATGAGGATTCATCATTGATAACATGTTAAACGTGAATATCTTTGTCCCGTCTGCCATAGTCTCCGTCGAGCTAAAATATAAGCCAATCATAACTAAAAGAATAAACACGCTTCCGAATAATGTATAAAGGAAAAACTTTATGGCAGCATATTCTCTTCTTGGACCACCCCATATACCGATTAAAAAGTACATTGGAAGAAGCATCAATTCCCAAAAAATATAGAATAAGAAAAAGTCAAGGGCTACAAATACGCCCATCATCCCGGTGTCAAGCAGCAGAAATAAGGCGAAATAACCTTTGACTTGCTTATCTATAGTCCAAGAAGAAAGTGTTGCGATAAAAGTTACAATTGCCGTTAGTAAAACTAAAGGTACACTAACTCCGTCAAGTCCGAGGAAATAATCAATTTTAATTCTTCCTATCCATGAAAATCCGCTAATGTCAATCCAAGTAAATTTTTCTATAAACTGGAAAGAATTTGGATCATTAATACCTCCCAGGCTATAATTATAATAGTGAAGAATAAAAAGAGCAGCCAATACCTGCATTCCGGTAATTACTAAAGTTATGCTCTTGATTATTGTAGCCTGAGTTTTAGGAATGAATAGTATAAAAATCATTCCGACTACAGGCAAAAATGTTATAAACGATAATATGGGAAAGTAAGTCATGTTATTTACCTAAAATTTCAAACTAATTTTACTTAAAAATGAATAAAAGAATAACTAATGAAAAAATAACCAGTACGATATAAGTCTGTACTTTACCGGTTTGGAATCTTCTGAAAATAAGTCCGATAAAACCGCTGATATAAGCCATTGCATTTACAAAACCGTCAACAACTACATTATCAAATTTGCCGCTCCATTTTGAAACCTCAAGCGTTATTGCTGCTGTACCGTTAACAATACCGTCAATAACGGTCAAATCAAACCAAGCTAAAAATTTACTTAATAGTAATGTCAAGGCAACTATAGTTGCGTCATAAATTTCGTCAAAGTACCATTTATTATATGAAAGATTATATAGCGGTTTTATAGAATTTACCATTTTATCGACATCAACTTTTTTCCATTGATAAAACACAAAGGCAATAAATATTCCAAGGCTTGCCAGAATAAGAGAAAGAGTTAACGCGGGTATATGTGCTTCTTCAATAGCATTATTATATACTTCTGAATACATAATCCCGGAAGCTTCTGATGCTTTGTTAGTTGTTATCGTATTTGGCACATCAGACTTCATAAAATTAAATCTTGTATCCTGAGGAGTAACTAACTGAGGATTTTTAATCCAACTTGAAAGAATTGAGCCTTGTTCAGGGTTAAATGGATTTGGAGTATACCAGATGAATATCGATAGAACAGCAAGCACAACAAGCGGCATAGCCATTGAAAATGAAGATTCATGAGCGTGCTCGTATTTATGCTGGTCTCTCGGGGTTCCGTGAAATGTTAATATTAATAATCTGAACATATAAAAAGCTGTTAACAATGCGACCAGAAACCCTACAAATGCAAAAATCCAATGACCTGTTAAAGAGCCAAATGCGAATGAGCTTTGTAGAATCCCATCTTTACTTAAGAACCCTGATGTAAGCGGGATACCGGAAATTGCCAATGAAGCAATTAAAAAAGTTGCATAAGTAATAGGCATTTTTTTTCTTAATCCACCCATTTTTGTAATATCCTGTTCATGATGCATTGCATGTATAACAGAACCTGATCCCAAAAATAGAAGAGCTTTAAAAAATGCGTGTGTAATTAAATGAAAAAATGCAAACTTATAAGCACCGATACCGAGCCCCATTACCATATAGCCCAGCTGACTAATTGTCGAATATGCCAAAACCTTTTTAATATCGTTTTGAGTTAATGCGATAGTAGCCGGAATAAATGCGGAAAGCATTCCGATTACTGCAATGAAAAGCAGTGCATCGCTTGTTAGTAAAGGGAAAATTCTTACTATTAGGTAAACTCCCGCGGCAACCATTGTTGCTGCGTGAATTAGTGCACTTACCGGCGTAGGTCCCTCCATAGCGTCAGGCAGCCATACATGAAGAGGGAATTGAGCTGATTTCCCGATTGCTCCGCAGAACAAAAGAATTCCCGTTATGGTTAACCAAAGTTCGCTATTAAAAGGTAGATGTCCAGCTGCTATTTGCGAAAATATTTGCGAAAATGTAAAAGTATGGTAGGTAGTATAAAGAAGAAGAATACCTGAAAGCATTCCGAGGTCACCTATCCTATTTACAATAAAAGCTTTTTTCCCTGCATCCGAAGCTGATTTTTTTTCAAACCAAAAACCAATTAAAAGATATGAAGACAATCCAACAAGTTCCCAGAATATATACATCATTAGCATATTATGCGTAAAAACAATACCCGTCATTGAAAATGTAAAAATTCCGAGATAAGCAAAATACCTATTGAATCGCTTATCGCCTTCCATATAAGCAATAGAGAATATATGTACAAGCATGCTAATTAAAGTAACAACAAAAATCATCAATACAGAAATGTTATCAACCAAAATTCCCAAATCGATAGAGGTATTACCCAATAAAGGAACATTACCTAAGTTTATCCAGCTAAATTCAGAAGTAATATCTGAGTTAGGATAATAACTTAGCTTTGTAAAAACCATTAGAACTGCACCTGCAAATGCGAGAACAATTATGAAAACTTCAAAAATATAAATAGATTTAACTTTCTTGCCTAAAAGTAAGGTAACTATAAACCCTAAAAGCGGTAGGAATAGAATCGCCAAAGCTAAATTTATCATCTGTGGTTCGGTCATGACTAATCCTTTAACGTATCAATTTCATCAACATTCACAGTTGAAAAAGTTTTATAAATATTTAATACTATTGCCAATGCAATTGCAGCTTCGGCTGCAGCTAAAATTATTACAAATAATGCCATAATTTGTCCCTGAAATCCGAAATTGCCGAATTTAGCAAAAGCAATAAAGTTTATGTTAGCGGAATTAAGTATTAACTCAATTCCCATTAAAACCATAACGGCATTTTTTCTACTTACGATACCTAAAATTCCAAGTGAAAATAGTATCGTACTGACAACTAAGAAATGATTTAATCCAACATGTATCATTTTTTTATCTTTTTATTTACGAGCCATTGATGCGGCCCCGATTAAAGCAATTAAAAGTAAAATACCAAGTAATTCAAATACTAATGCATACTGATGAATAAGAAGAAAACCTAAGTGCTGAGTAGATGCAACTTGCATATCCGAGTTAACGTTTTTCCAATTTGTATTCCACATTGATGCTAAAATAATACCGGCAAATAAAGCCACTCCGATAGTTGCCGGAACAGTGTGAATTGTTCCGCTTTTAATATCAACATTTGTAATTTTATTTGTCAACATTACTCCGAAAAGCAGTAAAATCAATATTCCCCCTACGTATACTATAAGTTGAACCATAGCAATAAAATCGGCGCCTAATAAAACATAAATTCCTGCTACACCGAAAAATGTGAATAGTAAATAATATGCCGAATAGACAATATTTCTCGTTGTTACAACAAAAAAAGCCGAAAGAATTGTAATTGCGGCAAATAGATAAAATATTAAATCGTAAACGTTCATGGCTTAGGTGTTTCTTGATTTTCAATCGGTTTAGTTGCCGGAGCAGGCTTTGCGGCAGCTTTTTCAGCGGCTTTCTCTGCTTCGAATTTTGCATAATTATTTTTCTTATCTTCTCGTTCTTGAGGAGTAAGGGTAACAAAATCGTATATAAGATTACTTCTTTCAAATTCAGAAAACTCGTATACGTCAGTCATATAGATGCATTCGGTCGGACAAGGGAAAACACACAATTGGCAATAGCAGCATTTAGCAAAATCTATATCAAATTTAGTTACCCAAAGAGCTTTTTTCTTGCCGTTTGATGTTTTGCCTAAATCTTCTCCCGGTATGCCTTTCACTGTCTCTATCGTAATACAATCTACCGGACATGCACGTGCACATTGGTCGCATCCGATGCAATCATCCATATTTACATAAAGACGATTTCTTTCTCTTTCCGGAAGTTGCAGTTTGACATCTGGGTACTGTATTGTAACGGATGGAACAAATAGATGCTTGAAGGTTATCTTCATTCCTACGAAGATTGTATATAAAGCACTCCATGCATTATTAAAATATTCTTTCATAATTCTATAAAACCGTTATTAAACCTATAATGATTAAATTTACAAATGCTATCGGTATCAAATATTTCCAGCATGCAGTCATTAGCTGATCAACTCGTAATCTGGGCAACGTCCATCGTAACCACATTTGAACAAATACAAAGAAAATACCTTTAGCTGTAAACCAAAAGAATTGTTCTATTGGAATCAGCCAATGTATCCCAAATAGATTCCCTACGTATCCTACCGGTGATTGATATCCGCCAAAAAACAATGCCGTCACAATAGCAGACACTGCAAACATATTTGCATATTCTGCCAGAAAAAACATTGCAAATTTCATCCCTGAATACTCTGTATGATAACCTGATACCAATTCTGATTCAGCTTCAGGGATATCAAATGGCGTCCTGTTCACTTCAGCTAGTGTGCTTATATAAATAATGATGAAATTAATAATCATAAACGGTATGAAAATAAATTTTGCTATCCCAAATTTCGGTCCGCCTAATATCATCCAATTCCAGAAATGTCCTGTTTGCATTTCACTTAAAGTCTGAAGGTTTGTAGTTCCGGTTATCATTATTATTGTAAGAACAACAAGTACCGTTGGAATTTCATAACTAATAATCTGAGCTGCAGATCTCATTGCTCCAAGCAGTGAATATTTGTTATTTGAAGCCCAGCCAGCCATTAAAATACCTGCTACAACAAAACCCGAAGCAGCAATTATAAAAATTATTCCCAAATCAATATTTGAACCGATGAAAGCTCCGGAAAAGGGTATAGCAGCAAATACTGCATAACTTCCGATGAAAACTAAAACTGGAGCTATATTAAAAAGCGGTTTATCAGCTTCATTTGGAATTATGTCTTCTTTTTGAACTAATTTTAAAATATCGGCTATTGTCTGTAAAGCTCCGTGATAGCCTACTCGCATCGGACCTAATCGATCCTGCATATGAGCGGATACTTTTCTTTCAAGCCATACTGCAAAAAGAGCAAATGGTAATATAAAGATAAAGAGAGGTAAAAGACTTTGAATAATAGAAGCAATAATATTGCTGTCAGTAATTTTGAATAAGAAATCGTAAATCATCTATCAACTTCTCCTAAAACAATATCAATGCTTCCTAATATTGCAATTACATCGGCAATCATATAACCCTTCAGTAATTCATTCATTATTCCTAAATGGACAAAAGAAGGTCCCTTAACTTTTACTCGGAATGGATTAACTGTACCATCGCTGATTATAAAATATCCCAATTCGCCGCGTGGATTCTCAACTCTTGAATATACCTGACCGACTGCAGGCTTTATTCTTTTTGGGATTGCCGATGTTACGTCTCCTTCAGGAATTTGCTCAATAGCCTGTTCAATTATTTTAAGGCTTTCTTCCATTTCCAATACTCTCATATAGTAACGGTCCCAACAATCACCAACTGTGCCCATTGCGCCTTGACCAATTGGGATGTCAAAGTCAAATTTATGGTAGACTGAATAAGGGTCGTCCTTCCTGATATCCCATTTAAATCCGCTGGCTCTTAAATTTGGTCCGCTAATACCGTAATTAATAGCTAAATCAAGCGGTAAAATTCCAACATTTGCTGTTCGATCTATAAATATTTTATTCTTGGTTAAAAGATCATTTAACTCTTTTATCTTAGGGCGAAAATATTTGATAAATTCTTTTGCTTGATGAATAAAATCCGGATGTAAATCATGAGATAATCCGCCTACCCATATATAATTATATAGTAATCTTGCCCCGCATGTTTGTTCGAATAAACTTAATATTTTTTCTCTATCCCTAAAACAGTAAAGAAAAGGAGTCATTGCTCCGATATCTAATCCATAAGTTCCGATTGCAACCAAATGCGAAGCTATTCTCTGAAATTCACCCATAATTACTCGAATATATTCGACTC
The DNA here is from genome assembly GCA_021783875.1 of Bacteroidota bacterium. Classification (GTDB taxonomy): domain Bacteria; phylum Bacteroidota; class Ignavibacteria; order Ignavibacteriales; family Ignavibacteriaceae; genus FEN-1297. The sequence continues at coordinate 2,458 of JAJXTM010000093.1, read as the reverse complement.
GCTCTGGGACTTGTATCCCTAATAGCTTTTCTACGGCTGTAACATAACCAAATTCATTATACATGGAAGCTAAATAATCCATTCTATCGGTATAGGGGATTACCTGGGAATAATTCATTGCTTCACAATGCTTTTCAAAGCAGCGATGCAAATAACCAATGTGTGGTTTAGCACCCACGATAATTTCGCCTTCGAGTTCAAGTTCCAACCTTAACACTCCATGCGTTGATGGATGTTGAGGTCCCATATTTAGAATCATTTCTTCAGTTTTTAGAGCCATTTTTCAATAATATTTATATATAAATTTTTAATAAGGGACTTTCATACCCAAATAAAATTCGGGATTTTCATAATCTTTTCTTAACGGAAAACCTGCTTCCCAATCATAAGGCATCAAGATTCTCCTTAGGTCAGGGTGATTTAAAAAATTAATCCCCAATAAATCAAATGCTTCACGTTCATGCCAATTGGCATGACGCCAAATCTTTGATACTGAAGCTATATCCGGTTTTTCTCTTTCAGCAGAGGTTTTTAATACAAGTTTGTGCCTATATTTTGTCGATTCAATATGGTAAAAAACAGATAATGTTCCGCCTGAAATAATTTGTGTACCATTAGCAGATAGAGTTTTTTTCCCGTTTGCATCGTCAACGCCCGAAAGATTCATTAAGTTGTCAAAAAGTAAATCTTCATTATCTTTTAAAAATAAGCAGACCTTGTCAATTTCGAAATTGTTAATGCGAATATATTTTTCTATTGGCTGTGTTGAAATTAATTCAAGAATCGATTCGCCAAAATTAGTTTTTAAAATTTCAAAAATATCTTCAGTTGTTTTCATGAGTTTTTCTTTACTAGAGATTCATTTCTAATCTTTTCTTGAAGTTTTAATAGACCTTCAAGTAATGCTTCCGGACGAGGAGGACAGCCCGGAACATATACATCAACTGGAATAACTCTGTCTACACCCTTTAATACATGATAACCGTGTTCCCAATAAGGTCCGCCGCAGTTTGAACAACTGCCCATTGAAATTACATATTTTGGATCAGGCATTTGCTCATATAATCTTTTGATACGTGTAGCCATCTTTAATGTGACTGTTCCGGATATAATTATTACGTCTGACTGTCGAGGAGAAGGTCTCGGTATAACTCCAAAACGGTCAAAATCGTAGTGTGATGCTGAAGTTGCCATCATTTCGATTGCACAGCAGGCAAGTCCAAACCCCACTTGCCATAAAGAAGATAAACGAGACCAATTTAAAAGGTCATCAACTTTTGTAATGACTATATTATCATCGCTAAATTGTTTATCTAATAAGCTCATAAATCTTTTCTATAAATTGATATTTCTTCAAATGGGAAATCATTATTTAAACTGCAATTTTTTTGGGACTGCCATCTGAATCTATGACTGATTTTAAAGTTGGCGGGATTACTTTTGCCTTGACCCACTCGAGGTCACCTTTGCGCCATTCATAAGCCATTCCTAAACCAAGCAATATCAGGAATATAGCTCCGACCAAAAACCCACCTAAACCAAATTGCTTATAAACTAAAGCCCAAGGTATTAATAATACTACCTCAACATCAAAAATCAAGAAAATAAGTGCAACTACATAAAATCGTATATTAAACTTTACCCATGGAGTTCCTATAGTATCTTCTCCGCATTCATAGGTCAATTGTTTTTCATGCGTTGGTCTGGCAGGACGAATAAATTTTGCCGCAATGACTGCTACAACAACAAAAAATGCTGCTACTAGCATAAATATGAATATTTTACCGAATTCTGTAAGCATTTTTTAAAAATAATTATTATTTGAAATTAAGATAACATCAAAGTAATGTCAAGAATATAGTATATATTAATTTTAATTAATATAGTAAAATCGTCTAAACTAAAACAATATATATGCCAACCTTTAATTATTACATTTGATTTCAAGAAGTAAGAATGTCAGTAAAATTTTGGCTCAACTTTTTCAATATTAAGATGTTTGGCTAATTTAGATTCTCACATAAGAGAAGATATATTTCAATATTAGTAGAAATGTATTATATAAAGAGTAATAAATAATTATTTAATCAATGGTTAAGTTTTAATTGATTATAATTTTCATTAAAACTATATTTTTATTAACAATTTAACAAAATTCTGATGCGCTCTACTTTTGCAGAGATTAATTTATCTGATCTAAAAAATAATTATTTATCCATTCGCCGAAGAATCAACGGCAAAAAGGTGATGGCAGTGGTCAAAGCTGATGCCTATGGTCATGGAGTTGATCAGGTTACTAGGTCATTGAATTCCTTGGGGAAAGATAAACCCGATTATTATGCAGTCGCCTTTTCTGAAGAAGCAGTTGAACTTCGTGAATTGAAAGTTGATCAGCCAATTCTTGTCTTCGACCCTATCAATAACGAACAGTCGGAATCAGTTTGCAAATATGAATTAA
>JAJXTM010000092.1 GCA_021783875.1 Bacteroidota bacterium | reverse complement strand
ATAGCCCCGCCTTCAGCCAAGTCGAAGAGTACGGTTTGCTCGTTTGCTGGATCCTTAAACACAATAGCCTGATCCACTTCCCCGGGCTCCATCGTAAAATTAGTAATCTGACCGCCCACCCGAACTGCCTGCTTGTCTATTGGCGAAGATAATTGTGTAGCTCCCTGATTAACAGCGCTGCTTAATGTATCGGTAGCAGTCCAAGCTTGTGCTTTGATATTTAATAGAAAAAGGAAACTCAATAATATGAACCAAGATCTTAAAATTATATTTTTTTTCATAAATATACCTTTATGATTTTATATAAAATGTTGGTTAAGATTAAAAAAATAAAGTGGTTTATTCGCATAAAAAAGAAACCTCTTTTTATATTATTATTTCTATTTCAAATAATAACTTAAACTTATTTTAGAAGTGTCATCTTTTTTGTTAAAGAAAATCCACTAGCTTCTATTCTGTACATATAAACTCCACTAGCTAATCCTTGCCTGCCGGCAGACATATTGGATGCATCAAAATTTACAGTGTAGTCTCCAGCCTTTTGTTCTTTATTAATTAAAGTTGCTACTTGTTGTCCTAGCATATTATATACCTTAAGTGTAACTATTCCGCCTTTAGGTATGCTATATTTAATCTGCGTTGATGGGTTAAAGGGATTCGGATAATTTTGCGATAATGAAAAGCCGTTCGGAGACTCTTTTTGTTCATTTATGTCTGTAGCATTGTTAACTGAATCTGTATAGACATAGTTGAACCTACCATCAGGCGCTGCATCACCATGTACATAGAAGTCCATGATATTTCCATTTGTCTCACTGTTATCGCTCCACTTAAACTCAAAATCTAATTTCTTTCGCTCTTCATTGAATAACGAGCGATTTACTTTTAACTCCAACACATTCCCTTCTATCGCATAAGCAGCTGAACCTACCTTTGCCCATCCCCATGAATTGTTTACACTTCTCTCTACTACCGCCGAATCTCCGGGGTTTATCCGGTTGATTACATAATCATAACCTTCCCAACCCGTGGCTTTATTGCGATCTATATCTATCCACAATCGCATCCACTTGGGATCTGTCTTCGGTGTTAGCGTATCGGCTGTCTCTACATAAAAATATATGTAGTTCGTATCCCGGGCTACCTTTGACATTATTATATCGTTACGACCCGTACTGTCTGTATAGACAAGACTATCGCCTTGCCCCTTCGAGTTACGCCACATCGTATCACCCTTGTAATCTAAGTATTCTGGTTTTACATTTGTCCATTCATTCAAATTTCCCATGCTTATTGTCTGTGCAGCCGATGCTGGTGCTTGGGCCTGCATCCCCTTAAACTAACGCACGTTACTTACTAACTGTAGGTAATAATCATCTCCATTATCTCCCCATGATTTTACGGGCTCTATATCACGACTCTTTTCCCAGTTATACTCATCTACAAATGAAAATGGGGCATACGGATTAGGCCAGGAACTAGTGCTCCATCTTCCTGCTATCCATTCATTCCATCCTGTAACAAATACGAGGTCCGGATCCAGTTGAAATGCACGACTCCACTGCTCCTGAAAATTATATCCATGAAGATAGGCGCTTGTATCGGTATTCTGACCATTAGCAAATGTATAACTACGCCCATAACTATCTGGTCTGTTAAAAGCACTTGCATGCCCGCCACTGGCACCGCTGGCATTTTGAGATACTCCGACAGTTGCTTCTTCATAACCACCACCGATTTTACTCCCATAGCCATGTTGAGGATAATCTTCCAGCCAGCCCCATTGGTCATTCCGAGATGGTCCATCAACATAGTCAGGCTGACCCGGACGAAATGTGAAAAAGTCTTTTATGTTTTGTACAAGAGTACTGTTCGTTCCTGGAAGAATTTGAACGGGTGTATGACTCGTACCATTTGTCAAATTATTTACAGTACCACTGGTTAAATAAATTTTACTGTCATAATTCCCATCCGTAACCACAGTACCGTTAAAATAACTTGTAACTGGATCTTTAGTGTTAGTCCATTTCCAGACGCCAACTACTTCAACTGCATTGCTTAATTCCCAATAATACTGACCGGCGGGTTGGGGTGTAAAATTTAATCTAAGACGAGCATTATCATTAAAATTGACAAATGTGGAATCAGCAATAGGTGTACCGGCAACAGTTGTCGAATAATTAGTATTCCATTTGTAAAGTTTTAATGTAAGATTGCCTATATTATTACCCCAACTAGGGCAACTTGCATCTACCCCGACAAAAGATGAATCTGAAGTAAATTTCAATCCTGCAGTATTGCTTGTGGCGATAAGCATTTCCGGATAAGCCATTATTAAAGGTTTTCCATTCCACATAAACCACAAATCTTTATATAATCCGAGCTGATATAAATCGTTATAAAGTTCTGTAATTTCTGCCAATGAAGTTGTTGTAGGACCGAAATTAAGAATAAAGGCTATTTGAGGAGTTTTAACCCCGTCTTGTCTTGCCTGTTCCCATACTTTTAATAATTCAGTATATGACGATTTCCATGTAAGACTGCCGTTTGTACAGTCAAAAAAGACTACATCAACACCGGCATCGGCAAGCATTTGGGCGTGTTTACGCAGAACCCAATCGTCTGTTGTCCGGTAATAGCCAAATAAAGGTTCATCCCACCAGAAAACTCCACCGTTCATAACTCCTCCCCATGCAGGATCATTCAGGTTAGTTGCAGCACTTGGATCTTGTTTAAGAATTTGAGATATATTTATAACCGGAGAAAAATCGGCATTCCCATCTGTGTGCCATGTCCAATAAAACATTCCAATATATTTCCTGCTTCTTGTTCAGTTGGTGTAGTTCTGCCAAGATTATCTGTTGCCATCCAAAAATCAGGATTTACATTCCATGTTTGGGCTTCTATAATTACTGGAAATAGAAATAATGTCGATATAAGCACATAAAACAAATTTTTTACAAGTTTCATAATCATGTCTACTTATTTAATTTGGCCAAAGTAATTTTAATAATTATTTATATAGTAAACACTAAACTATTTAACCTTTTAGAAGTTTCACTTTAATTCTACCTACTTTTTCAAATCCATTATAATCACCCGGAGTTAAAGCTGTAAAATAAATTATATATATATCGTTCCCTTCATAAATAAAACTTAATGGAGTACGAATGCTGGTTGCCCACTTTGGTAAGGGAAGACTTAGATACTTTTGGACCCAATTGACTCCATCAGTTGAATACCCATAGCCAATAGAATGACAATCAGAAATTCCGTGCGCTAAATCATCGTAAACACAAAACTTTACGCCATTACTAAGAGTAATAACTATAGGATTCTCGCAATATGTAAAATCTGGATTAGGTTTTTCATCCCTTTTCCATGGCCCATTTAATCTATTTGATGCTACTAGTCCCACATCCCAATAAGAAACACCATCTGAGCTACCATAAAATGCACACCAATTGTTACCCACTTGAAATGGATAAAAAGAATCAGTGCCTTGTTTGCCTTCCCATGAATTTCTATTCGTATCATAATATGATAAAACAGTATCTGGTTCATCAATATAAGGTCCATCTAATCCGTTATAGCCTTTTGTCTTTGAATATGCTCTAAAAATTCTTCCATGAGGATTATTTACCCCTTCTTCGTAACCTACATAAAAAATATTCCAACGCTCATTGCTTTTGTCGTAAACTGGCATTGGGGACCAAATGGAATGTTTGGGACTTTTAGGAGTTTTAGTTGAATTCTTTAATGTGCCAACCCTTTTCCAAAAAATCCCATTGGAACTTTTCCAATGACCGAAACGCGTTAAATCTACCCCGAAATCTGCACTAATTACTTTTTCTGTAATGAACATATGATAATTATTTTTGTAAAATAAAACTTGCCCACATTCCAGTCCATGGCTAATCCCTACAGAACCTGGATTAGTCTGATCTATTAAAGGTTTATCACTTCCTTCAATAAGCTCTAATGAATATCCAGAAAGAGATGTGTCATCTTTGCTTTTTATAAATGTCGATTTTTCATTATATAAATTGATCTGATTTGTTTCCCTAGCTCCTCGAACTTTCATTTGCGAAAATATTTTCTTTTTTATAATAACGTTATTTTCGTTAAAGTCATTCAATCTGTAGAAATCATTTTTTTTCGACATGCCCAAAAGATGATTGGAAAATAAACAAATCAATAAAATAATAATTTGAATTTTTGGTTTAATTAAACGATTGTTTGAAAAAACAATTCTAATACTTTTCCGTTTCATTTTATATTTTCTTAATTATTTGAGATGATCATAATTTCTCTTCACATAACATCAGAGCCAACTTATTTATCCGTCAATGCGCTAGGAATTACAGGACGAGTCTTAGCTTCAGGACTAGTAAGCCTCCATATAGGCGGTGGATACATTGGTTGTGGCATCCATACTCGATATGAATTTTTGTCACTCCATAGGTCTCCAGCCGAAGAATAATCACACATTATTAACTTTTTCACATGATGATTAAAAAAATGTGATGGTCTAACAAGAAATGGCACCTCAAATGCCATCCAAATATTATTAGGCTTGGATTTGATCGTTTTTAGGGTAACATATTCTTGAGTTTCTTTTGGCAATAAACATGGTTTTATTTTAACATAACCTTCATAAACTGATGGATTGGTTTCCATTGAAGGAGAAGATTTTATTGATGTATCTAATTTCGTTGCGCTATCACGTGAAGTTAATAACCAGACACTTGTATCTTGGGGCTCTACAAAACGATTATCAAGTGTCAATACAATCGGACCACGCATTATTGCAAGATCAGGTGCACCACTCGGAGCAGGAATAATTCGACCGCGAAGATCAAGTTTTAGAATAATCTTATCTCCGTTCTTCCAGGTTCTGTTTATTTTTACATAGGTACCCGGATCACTTTTTATTGCCATTCCATTTACACTCAACAGCCTGATCCACTTCCCCGGGCTCCATCGTAAAATTAGTAACCTGACCGCCCACCCGAACTGCCTGCTTGTCTATTGGCGAAGATAATTGTGTAGCTCCCTGATTAACAGCGCTGCTTAATGTGTCGGTAGCAGTCCAAGCTTTTGCTTTGATATTTAATAGAAAAAGGAAACTCAATAATATAAACCATAGTCTAAAAAGTTTATTTTTTTTCATTAACATTCCTTTATTATTTTATATAAAATGATAGACAAGATTAAAAAAATAAAGTGGTTGATTCGCATAAGGTTGGATCTTTTTTATATCATTATTTCTATTTTGAATAATATCTTGTTTTTATTTTAGAAGCAGCATCTTTTTAGTTAATGAAAATCCATTAGCGACTATTCGATACAAATAAACTCCGCTAGCTAATTTTGATGCATCAAAATTTATAGTATAACTTCCGGTTTTTTGTTCTTTATCAATTAAGGTTGCTACTTCTTGCCCTAACATATTAAATACTTTAATTGTAACTAGTCCGCTTTGAGGAATGCTATACTTAATCAGTGTTGATGGGTTAAACGGATTTGGATAGTTTTGTGATAATGAAAAGCTTTTAGGGAATTGATATGTTTCCTTGACATCTGTCGGGGCTTGAGTAGTATACCAATAGTTAAATCTTCTGTCCGGCGCAGAATCGCCATCAATAAAAAATTCTGTAATATCATTTAACTTCTGAATATTATCTGCCCAATGAAAATAAAATGAAATATTATTACCTGTTTGATTTATCAAATTTCTCGGCACTGCTATTTGCATTTGATTGCCAATATATTGGTACTTCAAATCAGATATCTCAACCCATGAAGAATCCTGACCATTCCATTTTGCCAATGTTGTGACCGAATCAGATTTAATGTTTAGATTTATAACATAATCGTATCCTTCCCAACCCGTAGCATGATTCGTGTCTGAGTCAATAAACAAAAGCATCCAGTTTTTATCCGTGCAGGGTGTCAATGCAGTGTCCGTCTTTACATAAAAATAAATATTACTGCTATCGTAGGCAGCTCGCGATTCTATTATATCATTACGACCGGTATTGTTTATATATGTTGCATTTCCATCATATCGAAGAAAGTTACGATGCTCTGTATCCCCTTTCGGATCATTATAGATAGATTGGACATTAGCCCACTCTGAAAAATCACCGCCAATTTTTATTGTATGCATTCCTGTTGCTACATGTATCGGCACACATCCTTTAAAACGCCTTATATTATCCACTAATTGATAATAATAATTATCGGTATAACCGTTTGTCATTGGCTCTATATCGCGGCTGAATTCTTCGTTATAATTGTCAACAAAAAATGTTGAATCCGGAGCAAAAGTGCTAAGCTCGCCTAAGAAATTTGGATTGCCGTCTTCTGGGGCAATAAATCTTTGTGCTATCCACTCATTCCACCCCGTAACCATAACGACTTGCGGGTCAACTTGTAAAGCTCGATTCCATTGTTGTTGAAAGTAAAGTCCTTCTCCTGCAGTTTGCGTCATTTTGAACTTATCAAGTTGCGGTTCTGTCCCTACCCCATAATTTTGACTTGCATTAAAACTTCTACCGATATTATTTACAGGATGAGAAGCAACTGAAACAGGTATTTGCTCAATTACTTTTGTCTTCCCATTGTATATAAATCCCCAATTTTGAGGATAGTAATCAATCCATTGCCATTGACCTGGGACAATATTAGAGGGAGTCCATGCCCAACTATATCGAAATGTAAAAAAATTCTTTGAATTGTTGGAAAGAGTAGTGTCCGTAATATCTGCAAATATAAGCGGCTTGCCATTCCAATAAAACCATAGATTTGAGTATTGGGGAAATGCTAAATAGAATTGAGTGTAAAGATTATTGACAATTTGCCCCGAGCTTGCTTTCGTAATAAAAACAATATCAGGGGTAGGAATCCCCGATGCCCGCATTTGTTCCGAGATGGCACATAAAGTGTCAACAACATTAAGATATGTGAAGCCATTTGTTACGTCAAGGTACAGAAAGTCGACGCCCGCGTCACTCAGCATTTGCAAATTTCTTCGAATAAGCCATGGATCTTCCGGACGGAAGTAACCGGATTCTGGTTCCCCCCACCAATGGAAAGCCCATCTTGGACCGTATGCAGGATTAGTCGGATTTTGTTGAATCAACTCTGTATTATCGTAAATCGCTGTTCCGCCACCTGCCCCTAACGTCCCTTGCCATGTGAAGTAAAAAATTCCCACATATTTTCCGACGCGGGGAGAACCAACTTGCGTGTTGGTGGGAATAGTCCGCCCAAGCCCATCAGTTCCAACCCATGTCTCGCCAAATCCTCTAATTTGCGGGGAATTTTGAGCAAATAATGTTTTTGATGCAGACAGAACTAATATTACTAAAAAGAAAAGAATTAAATTGAAAATTTTTGTTTTCATGGTTTACTATACTTTCTTTATATTTATTATATATTCCACTTTGAAATTATTTCGATAGGGTCATTTTCTTTATGCTCATGATTGATCCTGATTCTAATCTATAGAAATAGATCAGACCAGGATTCGAATATTCATTGATAAGTCGATAATTTTATGTTGAGAAAAGTTATTATAAATTGTGAAATGTTTAATTTCTACTTACCCGTACGATTGAATTGCGCGTTGCTGAGCAACGTGTCTTGTGGTTGTACAACTCGCTGCCTGAGATCAATTCGCAGGTGCGGCGTCTGAGCCCATTGGAGAGACCTCTCTAACCCCTTTGACTGTAATCTTAATAGGAGCTATCTCTCCATTGTCCTTGTATTCGACATAGCTAATATCACAGTTTCGAAATGGCATTCCATTGGCCATTTTAAGGTCATTGCAAATGAAATACCATTGTCCTTTCCATTCAAAGAATGAGCCATGTCGATCCATGTCCCATGGTTCTTGCAGAAGCTTAGGATCAATATCCTTTTCCCTTAGGAATGATCCTTTGCAAATATATGGTCCGTAGATGTTTCTGCTCATAGCATAGTAGCAGCCCCAAGATAAATAATACCAGCCGTCGCGCTTATTTAAATAAGGTTTGTCATCTGTGGGTTCCTGGATATTATCTCCGTTATGGTTATAGGGGCCTCGCGGATTAATTATCTTTATTGACCGGGGTTTCCCCGCCAGCGAAATCAAGTTGTCTTTTAGTCTGGCAATATTATATGTCCATACACCGGTAATAAGATAGGCTGTACCGTCGTCATCCATAAACAGTGCAGGGTCTCTGCCTGCCATCAATGGCTTGTTTCCTAAGGGAGATGCCCACGGTCCTTTGGGGGAATTAGATACAGCTACATAAGTACTCTCCGGTGTACACACATACCAGAAGCATTTCCCGTTCTTAAACAGCCCATCTGTCGCCCAGCAGTCAGTAATACCCTTCATGCCGAATATATCTGGTTTCAGCTTGCTCTCAAGATGCCAGTCAGCGAGATTTGTAGAAGACCAAACCCACCAGTCGGTCATGAAAAACCCCTTATAACCTTTTCTTTGGGGAGCGTCAAGAGGTGTATCATGAGTAGCAAATAAGTAGAATTTTCCGTTAGATATACGTATTGCAGGATCACAAACACCCTTACCCGGAATTAAGGGATTTCCAGTCCATCGAGTCTCTGTACGCAAAGCGGACTTTTCATGTCGTATTTTCACACCGGCAACAAAAGCCAGGGTGAAAGCCGATAATGTTAGACTGATTATTATTACTAATGCTTTCAGCTTGCTCATAAATCTATCTCCTTAAAAGATAATTCTGCTGGAATCATTTTTTAATTATCAAGTTATGTTACACAAAGACGTTTGTATTTAAAGCCACAAACTAAAGGAATTGGTTAGTTAATAAAAGCTTCTTGGAACGCCAGTTATTAAATAATTTTCAAAGGTCTGAATTTTCTTACGGATAATACGGTCTGTAATCGATTTTCGGACGTTCCTCACCGGCTTCTACTGTTGTTACATATTGTCCTGTAAAAAGCATGACCGGGAAGGATAACATAAAGATAGGTATTATTTGTAAAAAAAAGAAAAGAGGTTTCTTCCTTAAAAGAAACCTCTTTTCTAAATTAATTTCAAAAATACATTAGTTTCTATTCTATACAAATAAACTCCGCTAACTAGTTTTGATGCATCAAAATTTATAGTATGTCCGTGCCAAAGCCAATAAAATATCCCAACAAATTTATTAGCACGGGGCAGCCCCGTCTGATTGTAAGTAGGTAATGTACGCCCAAGGGCGTCTGTTGCAACCCAT
>JAJXTM010000091.1 GCA_021783875.1 Bacteroidota bacterium | reverse complement strand
TTCCGAGCCAATTCTACCGGACCAGAATCGCCGGCGGCTTCGGCGGACATACCAGTTTGATAGTTGATCAATTGTAAAGTCAGAAACAGCACGAGCAGCTCTGGTTACATCATAATTGTTCATTTGCTCTTCATACTCAACAACTAAACTGCTCAGCCTTGATATTATCCATCTATCAATTTCGGGACGCTCAGCATAGGCAATTAAGTTCTCAGAAAAATTAAAATTATCAATGTTAGCATACATAGCAAAAAATGAATAAGTGTTTACTAAAGTACCAAAAAATTTTCTCTGCACTTCAACTAATCCGTCTTCATCAAATAATGTCGGGCGCCAGGGAGGACTATTAGTAACTAAATACCAGCGGGTTGTATCAGCGCCATATTTATCAAACAATACAAAAGGATCAACTGTATTGCCTTTTGATTTCGACATTTTTAATCCGTTTTTATCAAGGATTAGTTCATTTACGATTATATTTTTAAAAGCTACATTGTCGAAAAGCATGGTTGCAATCGCATGAAGAGTATAGAACCATCCCCTTGTTTGATCTATTCCTTCACAAATGAAGTCTGCAGGGAAAAAATTCTTTTCAAATAATTCCTTATTTTCAAACGGATAATGATATTGTGCAAAGGGCATGGATCCTGAATCAAACCAAACATCAATTAGTTCCGGAGTTCTCTTATAGATGCTGCCATTTTTTTCAAAAAATATTTTATCAACAAACGGTTTATGAAGATCTATATTATCAATATTTTTAACGGATAATCTTTCGCCATTTTCTTCAATAAAGCCATTCTTTAATTCTTCTATGCTTCCTACGGCGATCATATCTCCTGATTCACTTACCCAAATCGGCAAAGGTGTTGCCCAAAATCTATCACGGGATAATGCCCAATCTTTATTATCCTCAAGCCAATTTCCGAATCTTCCGGAACCCACTTCCGGAGGTTGCCAGTTAATAGTTTTATTGAGTTCAACCATTCGATCAGCAATTGAAGTTGTTCTAATAAACCATGATTCACGAGCATAATAAATTACAGGGACATCTTCATGACGCCAGCTAAAGGGATAAGAATGGGTAATTGTTTCTTTTCTAAAGAGCTTACCTTCTTCTTTCAATTTTTGAATTATTCCTTTATCGGCATCTTTAACAAATTGTCCGGCAAAATCATTTACTTCTGATGTAAATAACCCCCCACGTGTAACTGGCTGCATCATCGGCAAGTTATATTTTTTTGATAACTCATAGTCATCTGCTCCAAATGCAGGTGCTATATGAACAATTCCCGATCCATCCTCAGTACTAACAAAATCTCCTAACGTAACATAGAATGCCTTCTTATCGGTATGTACATAATTAAAAAGCTGTTCATATTCAATAAATTCTAATTCTTTTCCTTTGATTTCTGTAATGATTTCATATTCGCCGTCTATAATTGAAAGTCTTTCTTTAGCGAGAATTATTTTCTTTCCATTAAAGTTAATCTTTACATAATCCACTTCTTTACCAACAGCAAGAGCAACATTTGATATTAATGTCCAGGGAGTGGTTGTCCAAACAAGAAAACTTTCGTCAGAATTCTTAATCTTAAAATATACATAAACGGAAGGGTCTTTTGTTTCACGATACCCAAGTGCTAATTCATGGGAAGATAAAACTGTTTCAGATTTAGGATCTTGGGGAACTATTTTATAATCTTTATAAATTAGTCCTTTTTCAAAAAGTGTTTTTAAAGCCCACCAAACTGACTCTATATAATTATTAGTCAGAGTGATATAAGCATTATCAAGATCAACCCAATAGCCCATCCTCTTGGTCATTTTTTCCCAAAGGTCTAAGTAAGTAAAAACTGAATCGCGGCACGCTTGGTTATATTTTTCAACACCGTAATCAATTACTTCACTTTTATGTTTAATCCCTATTTTTTTCTCAACCTCAATTTCAACGGGTAGTCCATGTGTATCCCATCCGGCTTTCCTTTCAACCCTGAACCCTTGCAAAGTTTTATATCTGCAAATTAAATCTTTTAACGTTCGGGCCATTACATGATGAATTCCGGGTTTACCATTGGCAGTCGGCGGACCTTCATAAAAAGTGAAAGATTTTGACTTGTCTCTTGATGATATACTCTTATCAAAAATATTATTCTCTTCCCAATACTTTAAAATCTTTTCTTCTATCTCGGGATAATTAATTTTTTCTATATTTTGTTTAAACATTGAATGGTTTTTCTTTTATATATATTGAGAATATTTAACCGATATCTTCATATTTTTTAATTAATTCTTTTTCGGCTTGAATAAATTCTTTCAACTCATTTTCTATACGTTCTTTTTTAAGAATTGTATTCCTTGAGTAATTATCAGCATCATTAATGATTTTTTGTGCCTTTAGTTTTGCTTCCCTAATCTCAAGTTCTGCCTCCTTCTTAGGGTCAATAAAATTTCCTTCATACATTTTTAATTTTTCTATTAAAAGGAAGATATCTTTTTGTAATGTTAAGTTTTCGACAACTGACATCCCAAAAATTGTCATTGCCCCTAGAGTTACATTTCTAAGGCTGTATAGTATCAAATTCTCTGTCAAAAGATCGTTTGCTGCAAAATAATCTCTAAAAAAGGATATCATCAAAACACTAATAATAGTTGTTGCGATAATTATTGCAAAAACAACTTTTCCGCCAAAACGCCAGCCAAGAGTTTTATTAATGAACCATCCGCATGCAAAACATAAAAACGAAAGAACAAACCAAACTGCAAAATTATTATCTCCGAACTTGAAAAGATTTGTATTAATAAAATTAGAAGAAAAAATTAAAACCATTAACAAAGTCGGTGTCAAGTAATGATATATTGATTTTTTTTCCATTATAGCCTTTCAATAACTTCTTTCATGATTAAAGTCATTTTCGGTTCGGCATTCATTGCTGTAGAAATAATTTCATTTACATCAACCGGTCTAAGGGTATCCGGAAAACATTCATCCGTTATAATACTTATTCCTAATACCTTCATTCCCATGTGATTTGCTACAATATTTTCAGGAATAGTTGACATCCCAACAACATCTGCTCCTGAAGATCTTAGGAATCTATATTCTGCTTTTGTTTCAAGGTTTGGACCGGCAACAGCAATATAAACACCTTTTTGAATTTGAATATTATTTTCTGATGCAACTTTTTCGGCTAGCTCAATTATTTCAAGATTATATGGCTCGCTCATATCGGGAAACCTCGGACCGAGTTCGTCAATATTTTTTCCTATAAGAGGATTATCGCCAATCAAATTAATATGATCGGTCATTAACATAATATCGCCGCGTTTAAATTTAGGATTCATACCTCCGCATGCATTCGAAACAAGAAGCGTTTGTACACCTAGAAACTTCATTACCCTTACCGGATAAGTTATTTGTTTCATCGAGTAACCTTCATAGTAATGAAATCGACCTTGCATAGCTACAACTTTTTTATGTCCGATCGTTCCAAAAATTAATTTTCCTCTATGAGATTCAACTGTTGATAATGGGAAATGCGGTAAGTCAGCGTAATCAATCTCATGTTCAATTACAATATCTTTAACCAATCCACCTAGTCCGGTACCTAAAATAATACCGAATGGGTATTCGTCCTTTGTAAATTTTCGGATTACTTTTAGAGTTTCATTAATTTTTTCTATTAAATTTTCCATATCTCACAATAATTTATTTACTATATCATCTACATCAAGATCTATTTTTTTTGACTGTTCTATCTTTTTGGTTACAGCCGATTCTTCCCCGGCATCTTCAACCTTCATTTCCAACAGCCGGGATTGTGAATTGATAATTGATTTTAAATTAGCAACAATTAAATCTTTCTCTTCTCTAAGATTTATAACAGCGCTTCTGATTTCATTGGCATTTTCACGAGCTTTCTCTAAAATCTGTGAAGATTTAATTTCGGCTTCTTTAATCATCAGACTTGCCTGTTTTTTTGTGGATTCAATAGATTTTGTCGTCGATTCCTGAGCTCTAAGCAAAGTATCCTGAAGATTTTTTTCTATTTTTCTAAATTCACTTAACCTTGATGTGGCTATTTCCAGTTCTTTTTTTAAAGAGTCGTTTTCTTTAATAACGTTTTCAAACTCATCAGCTAATTTATCCAGAAATGCCTGTACTTCTTCTTTATCGTAACCACGAAACGATTTTTTAAATTCTTGTTTTTTAATACTAAACGGGGAAACTTTCATAGTTTCTCCTTCCAATTTTTTGAATAATCTCTTTCTCCGAAAATTGCTGAACCGAGCCGAAGCATTGTTGCTCCTTCTTCTATAGCTATTTCAAAATCAGATGTCATTCCCATAGAAAGCTCTTTTAAATCAAATCCTTCAAAATTAAGTTTATTTTTTAATTTGCGTAAAGTAGAAAAACTATTTTGAATTGCTTTTCTGTCCTCTGTAAAGGAAGCAATTGTCATTAAACCTATAAGTTCTATATTCTTGAATTCTTTACAATAATACGCAATATCTTTGACTTCACTTTCATCTACTATTCCTGATTTAGTATCTTCTTCAGATGTTTTTACTTGTAAAAGAACTTTTTGAATTTTATTGTTTTTAACAGCATATTTATTTATCTCAGAAACGAGTAAAAGAGAATCAACTGAATGGATGTACTCTGCCGATTTTGTTACAAATCTAACTTTGTTTCGCTGCAGATTCCCGATAAAATGCCAAAATATTTCATTCCCAAATTTTTCCGATTTATAATCAAGCTCTTGAGCCTTATTTTCTCCGAAGTCTTTTATGCCCAAATTAAAAGCTGTTTGAATATCATCCAAACCAAAATTCTTTGAAACGGCAATTAGTTTAATTTCAGAATAATCCCTTCCTGACTTTATGCAGGCCTTAAGAATTTTTTCTTTTACAATCTTTAAACGTTCGGTAATCATTTCAAAATTAAGATTGTGAATTTATAGGTTTTACAATCAATAATCAACGTAAATTCATTCATTTTCAAGATCATCTTAAAAGTATCTGATATTAAATATATAGAAAAAAACCATATAGTTAATTTATTTCTGCACATTTATTATATAATGAGGTTAATTTTCACAATTTTTACTAAATTTACAAGAAAATTATTCAAAATTAGGAATTAAAAAATGGGTAATAATCTTTTATCTGATATCAAAATTAAAGCATCTCATAAACTAAAAACTATTATTTTACCTGAATCTCATGATGACAGAGTCCTAAAAGCAGCTGAAGTCCTTACACAAAAAGGGATTGCAGCAATTGTGACTGTCGGAAATGAAGATAAAGTCTTAAATGATGCAGCAAGAATTAATATAGACCTAAGCAAAGTAAAAATAATTGATCCTTTGCGCTATGAGTTATTTGATTCTTTTGTAAATACTTTTTGGGAAATAAGAAAAGAAAAAGGGGTGACAAAAGAGAATGCTTTTGATTTATTAAAAAAGGATTTATTTTTTGCAGCTATGATGACAAGAGAAGGGCTGGTAGACGCAAGTGTCGCCGGATCAGCTTCATCTACAGCCGATGTAATTAGAGCCGGAATACAATGTATTGGTATGTCTGAAGGAATTTCTATTGTATCAAGTTTTTTCCTTATGGTATTTCCCGAAAAATCATATACGTTTTCTGACTGCGGCGTAGTTCCAAATCCCAATGCCGAGCAACTTGCAGATATCGCAATTTCTGCCGCTGACAATCATAAAAAATTGACTGGAGAGGTGCCAGTAGTGGCTATGCTCTCATTTTCTACAAAAGGCAGTGCACATCATGAATTAGCCGACAAAGTAATCAATGCAACCGAGATTGCTAAAAATAAACGAAAGGATTTAAAAATTGACGGCGAATTACAATTTGATGCAGCAATAATTGAAACAATAGGTAAGAAAAAAGCCCCAAACAGCGAAGTTGCCGGACATGCAAATGTTCTAATCTTTCCAGACCTGAATTCAGGTAATATAGGTTATAAAATTGCCCAGCGTTTGGGAGGCTGCGAGGCAGTTGGTCCAATTATTCAAGGATTGAAAAAACCTTATTTTGACTTAAGCCGCGGCTGCAGTTCAGATGATATTGTTAATGCTGCAGCTATTGCTGCACTTTCATAAATCGTATATATGTAATCCGAATTATTTAGTGTCCATGCGCTAATGCAATTAATCTAAATTATTACTAATTTAACTTTTAAACTGATATGTTATTGTATTAATTTATAAAATAATTAAGGAGTTAATGATAATGCTAAAAGAATTCAAAGAATTTGCAATGAAAGGGAATGTTTTGGACATGGCAGTCGGAATAATTATCGGCGCAGCTTTTGGAACTATTGTTAAATCACTTGTTTCTGATATAATTATGCCTCCGATTGGGATGATTTTGGGGAATGTTGATTTTTCAGAACTTTTTTTGGTTTTAAAATCAGGGGCAAAAGCAGCTGGTCCATATGCCACATTAAAAGACGCCAGCGCTGCCGGTGCAATTACTGTAAATTACGGATTGTTTATAAATACAGTCATTAGCTTTTTAATTGTTGCTTTTTCAGTTTTCTTACTTGTTAAAGGAGTAAATCAATTAAAAAAGAAAAGCGAGCCTGCTGAGCCTCAAGTTCCGATGACAAAAGATTGCCCATTTTGCTTTTCTAAAATTCCGATACAAGCGATTAAATGCTCTCATTGCTCTTCTGAATTAGTTTAATCAGATATTGTTTTTATGAAATTTAAATTGATTTTTATCTTTACATTACTCTTGCTTGCTATATCTGGCAACAAATCAATTTCGCAAAATAAGTTTTCGAAAACTGTCTATCAAACATCACCTATTTCAGCATTATTTAAGGGCTTTGATAATGACAGCTTCACGATTGCCCAAATCAAAAAACATGGTGATTTCGGACTAGGCACTTTCAATGGTGTTAACGGCGAAATGATCATTCTTGACGGAAAAGTTTATAGAGCAGATTATAAAGGGGATATATCTTTGCCTGATAATTCATGGCAATCACCTTTCGTTACAGAAATATATTTTCATGCCGACACTTCTATTTCTCTCAAGGACACCCTAAGTCTTTCCTCTCTTGAAAATTTTATAAATAAAATTTTTCCTTCAAAAAATATTATTTGTGCAATTAAAATTGAAGGTCTTTTTAATAACGTCAAATACAGAAGTGAAAAAAAGCAGACAGCAGGTTACAAAGATTTAACTGAAGTTTTAAAACATCAGTTTACTTATATTATGAATAATATTAAGGGTACAATGGTTGGATTTTATTACCCTGATTATTTAAAGGCAGTAAATGCTGCCGGATATCATTTCCATTTCATTTCCTCTGATAAAAAATCCGGCGGACACATATTAGGTTTAATGACAAAAAATATAAAAATTCAAATTGAGTTCGCTAAAAATATTGAAATTAGAGTCCCTTCAACAGAAGGTTTTTATAAAATGAATTTGCAAAATTAGCCTTTGAGATTGCGAACTTCCTCATCTGAAAGCATACGCGACTTTCCGGGCTGAAGATCGTTTAATAAAATATTTTTTATCCTAACTCTGATTAATCGCAAAGTGGGATGTCCAATTGAAGCGGTCATTTTACGTACTTGTCTGTTTCTGCCTTCAATCAAAGTAACGCTTATCCAACAAGTCGGAATATTTTTTCTTTCTCTTATGGGAGGAATTCTATCCCAAACTATTGGATTTTCAATTATCTTCACTTTTGCCGGGAGAGTAAGTTTTTTTTCAATTATTACTCCTTGCTCCAATTTTTCTAATTCAGAAGTATTCGGAATACCTTCAATTTGACAAAGGTATTCTCTTTCGTGATTATTAACAGGATTTAAAATAAAATTAGTCAGCTGAGTATCATTCGTTAAAAGAAGCAGTCCCTCACTATCTAAATCAAGTCTGCCGACTGGATAAACATCTTTTAAATTTCCCAGATATTTAGATAATGTTTTTCTTCCCAACCCGTCTGTAAATTGAGATAGTACATCAAATGGTTTATTAATTACATAATATGAAAAACTATTTTGGTTCATAATTATTTGTAATGCTGTTAACTGTATCGCGATAATATTTATAAGTATTAAAATTTACTTTCCGGATATTAAAAATTTTCCCGGCTCTTTCAAGGAATTCTGAATCTTCACTATACTCTATATTCTTAAATCCGTTCAGTTCAATAAATACTTTCCTCTTCCCAAAAAATGTTCCCCCAATAGCACATTCCGAAAGGTGAATAAGTTTCTTCGAATCGTATTTATCTCTGACAAATTCATCACCGATAATTTTTGCGCTACCATGAATTAGATCTATATTCGGATTATTAATCATAAAGTTATAATGTTTTTCAAGATGGTCTGTTTCGATTTCATCGTCGCTATCCAGAAAAGTAATAATAGCTCCTTTTGATTCAGATATTCCTTTATTTCTGGTAAGCGGAAGTTTTCTGTTAGAATGCCGATAAATTTTTATTTTTTTATTTTTACTTTCGAATTCTTTTAAAATTTCCAAGGTGTTATCCGTACTTCCGTCATCAACAGCAACTAGCTCCCAGTCTTCAAATGTCTGATCGATAAGCGAATTAATGCTCCTGCTTAAAAAACTTGCCCTATTATAAACAGCCATTATAACCGAAACTTTAGGTATTCTGTTATTAATGTGATACAACAAATATTCCTCTTAATAATAAATTCATTTAATAAAAAATAGTTATTTAAAATATTAGTCGAAAGCCCCTTTGACTTCCATATGATTACCGACAAATATAATATTAAGACAAAATATCCTGTTGTTTTGTTTCGATATTTTAATTGTCTTAAGGTTTAGTTATTTTAACAGTTATTTAGGACTGGTTTTATTGCATTATGACAAATTTCAGACCATAAAAATTTAATTTTGAAGGAGAAAAGTATGTCATTCCGCGATCAACAAAAATTTTTAGATGCTTTAAAAAAGTACGAGAATAAATTTGAGAAGAAAGAACTTGAAGATTATAAAATGTTCATAAAAATGCAGAAAGATGACGAAGATTTTGATTCCATATCCTTTGAGCGGCTTCAGGAGCTTTATTCCAAATATGATAAGCCCGTTGACAAAAGTAAATATGATACTTACTTTAAGAAAAAATAACCTGGGCCTTTCTTTTCCTTTTTTAGCCGGATTTATTTAATGAAGAAAATTTTAATCATTGCTTTATCCGGTATCGGAGATGCTTTGATGTTTACTCCTTCCATTGAGCTGCTACGAAAGTTATTGCCATCTGCTAAAATCGATGCGCTTACGATGTTCACCGGAGCTAAAGAAATGTATGAAAGAAATCCTTTTATTGACCACGTATACTACTTTGATTTTTTAAATAGTTCTTTATTTTCTTCATTAAAATTTTCATTGAAACTTCGCAATAAATACGATG